>CAYLPF010000029.1:0-10584 GCA_964385485.1 uncultured Lachnospiraceae bacterium
TCCGATATCCGCTCTAACGGTTCTGCCGATATCTGCTCCGACGGTTCTGCCAATATCCGTATGGTAACTCCGGTTCTACAGCTCCACCTCTCCGGCCGGGAACACCGGGCCTTCCTTACAGATACGCCTGTTATGTACCCTGGAATGGTCATCCACCTCTTTTGACCGGCAGACGCACGCAAGACACGCCCCGATCCCGCAGGCCATCCGTTCTTCCATGGATATCCAGCACTCGATCCCATTCTCTGCAGCGTATGATTTGACAGCCCGGAGCATCGGCGTCGGGCCGCATGCATAGATCACATCAGCGCTCAGGCCGTTCTCCCGGATACAATCCAGTACGTTCCCCTTCGTCCCGGCGCTTCCGTCCTCAGTCGCCACATACAGCGTCCCGTTTTTTTTCAGCTCTTCCGTCAAAAACAGCTCATCGCGATAGCCGGCCACAGCCTGTACCTCTCCCCGGATCTCCTTTGAGAGCTGCACCATTGGCGGAATACCGATACCGCCCCCGATCAGGAAAGCTTTCCTTCCCTCCGGGCACCGCTCCAATGGAAATCCATTGCCTGAAGGCCCTAATATATCGAGGCGGTCTCCCGCCGCACAACGGCTGAATTCCTCCGTACCTTTCCCTGCGACGCGGTAAACGATCCGAAGCGCATTTTTTTCTTTGTCCGTCTCACAAATGCTGATCGGGCGCGGAAGCATCCGGCCGGAATCGTTGCTGTACACAGAAATAAACTGCCCCGGCATGGCCTCCGCTGCGATCCGCTCTGTCTGCAGCCACATACTGAATATCTGCCCTGCAATCTGCTCCTGCGAAAGGACGACTGCCCGCTCTATAAATTTCTCTGACATTTTATTCTCCTGTTATCGTGCCTGAAGCGCACCATTGATATCCCCGATCATATCGATCACCGCCTGACGGCTGGCCACTGCAAAATTCTCAGCGCCAAAGGCCGCGTATTTTTCCTGCTTATACGCCGCGATAATCCCCCTGGAGGAGTTTACGACCGCACCGAGACCGTCCTCATTAAAATAATGAACAAGATCTGCAGCCTTGCCGCCCTGTGCGCCGTATCCCGGCACAAGGATGAAGGATTTCGGCATCACCCTTCGCAGCGCCTTACCAATCTCCGGATACGTAGCGCCCACGACTGCCCCCACATAGCTGTATTCCTCACCCATGCAGGAATCGGCCCACTGCGCCACCTTTTCTCCCACCAGCTCATACAGAGGTCTCCCGTCCACCGGGCGGTCCTGAAACTCGCCGCTGGAGGGATTGGAGGTCTTCACAAGAATAAATAATCCCTTCTTTTCCTCCTTGCATACATCGATAAAAGGCTTAATGCCGTCTGTCCCAAGATAAGGATTCACCGTGGCAAAATCCTCACCGAATGGCGTCAGAAGGCGGCTTCCCACCTTTACTTTTCCAAGATGTGCCGCCGCATACGCCGCGGAGGTAGAACCGATATCACCGCGCTTCACGTCTCCGATGACTACCAGGTTCTTTTTCTTACAATAATCCACTGTCTTCTTAAACACCGCAAGGCCAGGGATTCCGAACTGCTCATACATCGCGATCTGCGGCTTCACCGCCGGAATCAGATCACAGATCTCATCCACAATAGCCTTATTGTACTGCCATACTGCCTCGGCAGCTCCTTCCAGCGTTTCTCCGAATTCAGCAAACGCTTTTTTCGTAATATGCTCCGGGATGAACCCCAGCATCGGATCCAGGCCCACTACTACAGGCGCATTTGTCTTTCTGATGTTCGCGATCAGTTTCTGAATCATGATCTTCCTCCGTCTTTTTCGTTATTTCAGGTTATTCTAGCATATGGCCCGTATACCTGCAAGTCAAACGTCGGGAATTTCTTTTGCGTTGTCTTCGCCGTTTCTTCCGCGAGCGTTCTGCTATCCCTCATGCGTCCGCTTCGGCGTTTTTTCTGCCGCCCCGCACATACGCAGCAGCATATTTCAAAACGCCGTTCACGGCGTAGGCGCAAAACAGCGCTCCCGAAGCTATCGGGCCGAAACCGGCATACCGGTACACAAAATACGTCATCCTGGCCGATTTCAGCTTGCTGCCTGATTTGCCGATGGCTGTCAGCCGGTACTTAAGCAGCGGTTCATCGACAGCCGCCGCCCGTCTGTATTTTTTTAAAATACCAAGCCAGGTAATATAATCCTCGTGGCTGTCCTCATGGAGCATGGGGAATTCCCGTGCCACCTCCGTCCTCAGGAGCACAGAGGAACAGTTGATACAGTTGTGGAGCAAAAGAGAACGGTACGTGATCCGCTCCCGGACTGCAATGACCCGCCCGGTCTGTCTGCCCTCCGGCGTCACCAGCTCCCTCGCCGTAGAGCACAGCACAACGCCTTCTTTTTTTATTACAGCAAGTTGTTTTTTCAGCTTGTCCTTTTCCCACCAGTCGTCCGCGTCGAGAAAAGCAACATACTCTCCCCTGGCCAGCTTCACCCCGCGGTTTCGCGTAGCAGCCACGCCGAGATTCCGGTCGTTTTTAAGGTAGCGTACCTGCGGTACCGTCCGGTATTTTTCCATGACTGTATCCAGATCGTCCGGCGACCTGTCATTCAACACAAGAATTTCCAGCGGCACATCCTGTATCAGGGCAGAATCGATGGCCTGCTCTATCGTAGCCGCGCAGTTGTATGACGGCATTACCACCGACACGAGGATGTGCTCCGATCCCCGGCTATCCATTGCCGATCCTCTTCTGCTCTTTTTCGATCCTTTTCTTGCCGCCGGTCGCCGCCGTCGTCTGCCACTGCTCCACACCCTCCGTATTTTCTTTCTGGAAAAGGATCTTGATCGTCGTGGCAATGAGCTGCAGGTCAAGCAGAAAAGAATAATTTTCAATGTATGTCAGATCCAGCTTCAGTTTATCATACGGAGTCGTATTGTACTTCCCGTACACCTGCGCATATCCCGTCAGCCCGGCCTTCACCTTCAGGCGGTATGAAAATTCCGGAATCTCCTTCGTATATTCCGCCGCAATCTCCGGGCGCTCCGGGCGCGGCCCTACCAGTGACATCTCGCCCTTTATGATATTAATAAGCTGAGGCAGTTCGTCGAAATGGATATTCCGGAGAACCTTTCCCACCGGGGTCACGCGGCTGTCGCCCTTCATGGCAAGACGGGCTCCCTGCTTCTCTGAATCCACCCGCATACTGCGGAATTTGTAGACCATGAATACCCTGCCGTCCTTCGTCAGGCGCTCCTGTCTGTAGAAAACGGGGCCGCCGTCGTATCCCTTTATCAGCAGCGCGATCAGCAGAAAGACCGGCGAAAGGACAACAAACATGACTGCGGAACATACCACATCAAAGATCCGCTTTATCACCTGCTTCTCCACAGTCAGCCCGCAGTTGCGGAACAGAAGAAGCGGCGTGTCAAACATGTGTATCTTTTCTGAACTCATGATCATGATATCCGAGATCTTAGGCTGACAGTAGCACCGTCTGTTGTTCTCAAAACAGTATTTCAGGAACATATTCCGTTCATGGGAGGGAATATCCCCTATCATGACAGCCTCATGCTTCAGTATCTCACGCTTGATGCGCTCCTCACCCTCCCTCAGGGAAATTGTCCCTGTTATGATATATTTGTCTTTCCTTCCTTCCATCTTCTTCATCAAAGGCTTCGGGCTGAATTTTCCGTAAATCAGCAGCACCCTGTGGGGCGGATAAATACGGGTGTAGATCAGCCGCATGAAAAAAACCCAGAGGATGACCGCCGCCAGATTGAATCCGGTCACCCGCAGCATCGGTTCAATGTGCTGCATGAATCTCCAGCGTCCGATCAGCGCGAGCTGGATATACGCAATAATATTCACCAGAAGCACAGAAAAGATCTGGGACAGCAGCACATCCAGGACGCGCTGGTACCCCACCTTAAAAGCGGAAAAAAGCTTTGATATCAGGATCACCATAAGCGCATACAGTACGATCAGTGCCCAATGTCCCCAGTATCCGTACCTCCTGCCGATAATCTCCTTCACATGATATTCATGAAACCATGCGTAAGCAAAGGTTCCCGTCTGTATCGCAACGATCAGAACGGAAGCCAGAAACATGATCAGTCTTTTATACTTTTCTCTTTTCCTCACTCTGTAACACTCCTCTTTCGTCATCATCAGTGTGCGGATAACGCCTCGCTGTTTTCATCAGCGTATCAATGATTTATTATAGAACACTTCCTGAAAAATAACAACCACAAAGGAATGCATGTCTTATAGAATTCTTAAGATTTTTTCCTCCGGGGCGGGTTGCATTATGAATTTACAATCGCTATAATAGTAGAAAGAAGTAAATGACAGCAGAAGAACTTTCTGCCAGCATGATAAGGGGAGAAATATATGAAAATCAAAAAACTGATTTCCGCCTTCTGTATTGCAGCCGGACTTGTTCTGGCCGCTCCTGCGATCACGTCAACGGTGGGGATACCGGATACGATGTCTACTGTTTCCGCTGAAGAAGGATGGCAGCAGGATGATAATGGCTGGTATTACCTGCAGGGCAATAGCAGACTGCTTGGGCTGCAGTCGATCGGCGGCTACCAATACTACTTCGATGCCAATGGGTATCGCGTTTCCGGTACTGTGAAGATCGGGAAATACACCTACTGTTTCCATCCCGAGACCGGAAGACTGTGTACCGGAGTATCCGGCCTTGCCCAGATGGGTTCCGATACGGATGTATACTATTACTTTACAAGCTCCAAAAAAGGGATCGTCTACACCTCCAGGTGGGTGAAGACAAAAGGGCGCTACTATTACGCAGATGCAGAAGGACAGATCAAGCTCGGCACAATAAAGGTCGGCTCCAACCTTTACCACATCACGAAGAAGGGACGTCTTACATCTTACACCCGTTCTTCGTATGATAATAATTATTACTATGCCACTTCAAAGGGCGTATTGAAGACCGGCCTGCAGAAGATCAATGGAAAGTACTACTATTTTAATAAGAAGACGGGCATGCGCCAGACAGGTACAGTGACCGTCGGGAAAAAAACGTACTACTTCAATACAAAGACCGGCGCTGCTAAGACCGGCTGGGTAAAGACCGGTGGAAAATACTATTACTTCGGCACGAATTACCGCAGGCTGACCGGCTTCCAGACTATCAAAAGCAAACGATACTATCTTGACCCGGAAGACAACGGCGCAAGAGTGCAGAACGGCTGGAAGAAGATCGGCAAATACTATTACTACTTCAATGCGAAGGGTGTGATACAGACCGGTTTCTTCAAGGTAGATGGCAACACATACTATGCAAACTCGAAGGGGATACGGAAGAAGGGCTGGCAGACCGTTCTCGGCCGCAAGTATTACATGGATAAGTCCACCGGCATTGTGAAGACCGGCTGGTTTACCTACAATAAGAAAAAGTATTATCTGAATCCGGTAAAATCCTCGAGCACCTACGGAGCTGCCAAGACCGGTTTCGTCAAGATCAAGGGCTACTGGTACTATTTCAATAATGACGGTGCGATGAGGACTGGGTGGCTGATCAGCAACGGCAAGTATTACTATTTCGATAAGTCTACCGGAAAGATGCTGACCGGCACACAGGTCATAAACGGAAAGACGTATAACTTTGGAACGAGCGGCGCATATACCAAGGAGATCACAGGAGCCTGGCGGGTGGAGGTGAACCGCAAGGAGTGCTTTATTGTTGTATATCGCGGAAGCACGCCGATCAAAGCTTTTGTCTGCTCCACAGCAGCCAACACGACCGACACGCCTACCGGTACCTTCACCATCAGAGACAAGCTTCGCTGGCATGAGCTGAACGGGCCAAGCTGGGGACAGTATTGCTCACACATCACCGATAGCATCCTGTTCCACTCTGTGCCGAACAGCCGCTACAACGACAATCATTCCCTGAAGGCCAAAGAGTACAACAAACTCGGCACTCCGGCCTCCGGCGGATGTATCCGCCTTACGGTCGGCCATGCCAAGTGGCTGTATGACAATGTTCCGATCGGCACGAAGGTAGTCATCAGCGATACCATCAAATGTCCGAAAAATATAGAGATCGAGCAGGCACAGAAGATTCCGCTGACGCAGAATTATGATCCGACGGATCCTTACGCATAGGAAATAAAATAGAATCCTGCTCTGCAGGATTTTCCGCCTGCGGCGGGTCGCCTCAGCGACATAATTCATCTCCGCCGCAGTGCGATCCTCGCGGAGCGTTTTTATGTCATAGGAAACGAAGTTGCCTATGACATAAAAAATGTGATCGGATAGGGGAGATTCATCAACCCTATCCGATCACGCAACTGCCTTACATACTTTCAATATAGCCGGTCAGCGCTTCCGCCGCCTCCTTTTCATCCGAACCGCTGCACACCAGAATCACCTCATCGTCCTGCTGGACACAGGCGCTTAAAATACTGAGGACGCTTTTGACATTGAATTCTTTGTTGCGAAAATACAGCGTGATCTTCGAATCATACTCCAGCGCTTTCTGGCACAGTTCTCCGGCGGGCCTCAAATGCAGACCTGCAAGGTTCTTAACAATCAGCTTTTTCTCAATCAAGTCTATTCCCCCGCATCTTCACTCTTGTTTTCCTGAGGCTGCTCGGCCGAAGTTACCACCAGCTTTACGTCCGAAACAAGCTCATATCCCTCCGGCAGTTCTATATTCACCGGTATCTCATATGTTCCCGGCTCCTCACATGCAGCCAGATCAATACTGCCCTTCACATCGCTTACTTTTATCGTATTTGCCGCACTTTCTGTATGAATGATTATCGGTATCTCATCTGCCGGTGAGAAGGTCAGGCTCATATCCTCCGGCCTGTTCAATACTTCAAGGTTCGACAGCGGAAGCAGGATCGTGCGTTCTCCGGTCTTTTCGATCTTGACCGTAACCGTAACCGTCGACGAGGAACCCTCCTCCAGCCTCACCTCCTCATACTCTTCCAATGTTTCCGTGAGGTCAATATCCTGCGTGAACTCAGAAACCGCACCCTCGATTGAAATCGCATCCTTCAGGACAAGCTTACCGCCAAGATCCGCAAGGGCGCTCTCCGTCCCAACGAGATTGACGGAAGACGGTACCATCGTCATACCCGTATAGCGGTATCCGTCCGCCGGCGTACCCGTCACTTCTACTTCCAGTGGGATACCGCCCGCCACCTCCCAGAGAGACAGATCCACCATCACCGCATTCTCAGACAGCAGTACGCCGTCCGAATCCTTGATCTGAAGCCTGCTCATCTGTGCTGTCGTAAAATCCACGCCATCCTTGTCAATGATACGCAGAGGCGCTGTCAGCCTCTGGTCTGCACTGACATTATTTACATTAATGTCTGCCACCACCTGGTTGATCCGGTTGATCATGCTCTCCGGACCCGCGATCAGTACGGTCTTCCCCTGGACAACAGAAGTTTCACCCACCTCATATCCGTCCGCCGGGTCTCCGGAGGACTTGATGTTGACTGCAAATTCACTCTGCTTTCTCTGCTCCAGCTTTACCTTCATGGAAGGTGGCGAGACCTCTATCTCATCCCATGACACCGCGGAATTGCTGCAGCTCACTGTCAGCGGCACAGAATCCATTTCATTCAGGTTCTCCATGTCTGCAATGACTGTAAAATCGTCCTTGGTCAGACTGTTCAGAAGCCGCCTTCGCTCCGTCACCTTCAGCACCACCGTCATATCAGAGACAACATCAAAGACCTTATCGATCTCAGTCACGCTGTCCTCGTTCACAAGCTGAATCTCCACCCGGTATATCTGCGACTTCACCGGGTTATCTATATTTACAACAAGAAGCCAGATCAGAAATGCTACAACAAGAGAAAGAAGCTTCAGACTCAGGTTGCCGGTCCATTTATGCTTCATTTTTATTCCAACCTTTCCAGAATTTGAATTTCTTCGGCGCCGTTGATTTATTCTGCAGGATAATAAGCTGTTCCTTCAAAACATCCGCCGGAACATTGCGCTTCAGTTCTCCCTTGTAGGCAATGGAGATATTGCCTGTCTCCTCTGAGACGATCACTGTCATGGAATCCGTCACCTCACTGATGCCTACTCCGGCTCTGTGTCTCGTCCCGAGCTCCTTACTCAGCATCATATTGTCAGAAAGGGGCAGATAACACGTCGCCGAAGTGATCCGATTGCCCTTAATGATCACAGCGCCGTCATGCAGCGGTGTATTATGCTCAAAAATATTGATAAGAAGCTGGCTTGTCACCACAGAATCCAGTGTAATCCCTGTACGTTCATATTCATCCAGGCGGATGTTCTGTTCGATCACGATCAAAGCGCCCGTCTTAGCTTTGCCCATCTCCGACGCTGCCTTGACGATCTCATTTACCGTCTTATCGCTGAACCGCTCTGACACCTCCCGGTTCGTATCAATGATCGGGATCAGGGAAGATACGATCTGCTTCTCGCCGAGCTGCTCCAGAGCCCGCCGAAGCTCCGGCTGAAAAATCACCAATGCGGCCATGATCGCAATATCAATGGCCTGCCTTACGATGAATTCCAACGTATCCATACGCAGGATATACACGATGGACACAAAACATATCAGTACCATGATCCCCTTCAGGAGCGTCCATGCTTTCGTATTCTTGATCCAGAGCAGGAAGTTGTATACAAGAAAAGCCAGAATAAGTATTTCCAATATGTTGGTGAATGTAATATACGAAATCGGAACGGTAATTAATTTTAAATAACTGTTCAGCCAGACCTTTATTGCGCTCATCCTGCTTTCTCCTTTCCCTCTGTCTTTTTAGTATATCACAAATTTTCCGCTGTGCATACCGCCTTTTTTCCTTTTCCGCTGCACAAAACAATAAAAAATACCTGTTCTGCCCCCGCATTTTTTAATACTTTTGCCGCTTCATCCATTGTACTTCCAGTGGTATAAACGTCATCCACCAGCAAGACCTTCCTGAAAGCAGAAGCCTCCCTGTCCGCAGCCATGCTTCCCTCCAGATTTTTCATCCGCTCTTTGCGGTTCAGGGATTTCTGGGCTGCAGTCTGCTTTACGCACCTGAGAATATCCTTTCTCACAGGAATACCTGTCAGACGGCTGATATGTTCCGCCAGCAGCTCTGACTGATTATATCCGCGCCTGCGCTTTTTCCGCGGATGCATGGGAACCGGCAGGAGCACCTCAGGCTTCCAGCGCGTCAGCTCCGCCTCCATGGCCTGCACCATTTCTTCCGCAAAAAAGGGCATATAATCCCGTCTGTTGTCATGCTTCATCCTGTATACGGATCCGCGGATCGCTCCTGTGTACGTAAAAGCCGCCCTGCCGCGGTCAAATTCGTGGAGATATCTCCGGCAGTCCTCACAGTATTCATCTTCCTGTCCCGCCACCGGCTTACCGCATTTCATGCAGGACGGCCCCGTGATCCGTGGAAGCTTCTTTTCACAATCAGTGCAGCACCCTTTCGCAGATATGCTGAGTATTTTGTCACAGCATACGCAGCGCGGCGGATACAGCAGTGCAAGGAGGAAGCTTTTTACACTTTCCTTATGTATCAAATGCTTTATCAATCACATTCCTCCTGCTCCGTCATCTCACGGATACGATCCGCCAGGGCCGTATACCGCTTCTGCTCCAGGGTATTGTCGATCATGCTATTGAAGGTCATATCATCTCCCACCACCGTAACACATTTTCTCGCCCTCGTCACAGCCGTGTAGAGGAGGTTTCTGTTCATCAGCATACGAGGACCGGACAAAAGCGGTATCACCACCGCCGGATACTCGCTTCCCTGGGACTTGTGAATCGTGACGGCATAAGCAAGCTCCAGCTCCTCCAGTCCCGAATATGGATATTCTACCATGCGATGCTCATCAAACTCTACCGTAACCCGTTCCGTCTGCTGATTGATCTCCCGTATTACGCCCAGATCACCGTTAAAAATACCGATACCCTTTTCTACCGGAATGCCGTACCGTCCCCTGATCTCCCATTCGAGCTGGTAATTGTTTTTAATCTGCATGACCTTATCGCCTTCCCGGAAGATCTGGCTGCCATGTTCATACTCCCGCTTGCCGCGATCCGGCGGATTCAGGTACTCCTGCAAAATGCGGTTCAGCCGCTCCACGCCCAGAAGCCCTTTCCGCATCGGTGTCAGAACCTGTATATCATACGTATCCGCATTCACATAACGCGGCAGCTTTTCGCGGATGAGCTGGATCACAATACTGATGATCACATTTGCATCGTTCCGCTTTAAAAAAAAGAAATCCCGGCTTTTGTTATCCAGTGAAACGTGCTCGCCCCTGTTGATCTTATGTGCGTTTACGACAATGTCGCTCTCCGATGCCTGCCGGAAGATCCGCGTCAGACGAACCACCGGAACCTTACCGGACTCTATGATATCCTTCAGCACACTTCCCGGTCCCACCGATGGGAGCTGATTCCGGTCTCCAACCATGATCAGACGCGTTCCCACCGTCACCGCATCCAGAAGCGCATGCATCAGGTAAATGTCCACCATGGACATCTCATCCACAATAATTACGTCCGCATCCAGAGGATTCTGCGCGTTCCTGTCAAAGCCGCCGGTCGTCACTTTGTCCT
>CAYLPF010000030.1:0-3806 GCA_964385485.1 uncultured Lachnospiraceae bacterium
AATTAACTGAATTTTCTTTCATTTTACTTGACAGCACTTTAGATTGTGCTATAATGTAACTGCAACAGATTGCCTGGTTTGAATATTTCACTAACTATTATAGATTATGAAATAAACACCTTCGTGGTCTATGATAGTTAGTGAAATTTTCGTAACAGGTATTTGTGGAATTTAGTTAGGAGGTACCAACAATGAATAAGGGTACAGTAAAATGGTTTAATGCAGAAAAAGGTTATGGTTTCATTACTGGAGAAAACGGTTCTGACGTGTTCGTTCATTTTTCTGCAATCCAGGGCGAAGGTTTCAAGACCCTCGAAGAAGGACAGGCAGTTTCTTATGATTTGACAGAAGGTGCTCGCGGAATGCAGGCAGCCAATGTAGTGAAACTTTAAGAATATGAATGTCTGAAGCGGAGTATCCAAACGATACTCCGCTTCTTCAATTCATGACAATAGAAACGTGTTTTTTATTGTTTCAGATATGCTTCTATTGTCTTCTGCAGCACCTTCAGCGAGCTATCTATGTCGCTGTCTTCCTCCATCATCTTGCTGATCATATTTTCGGAAAGACTCAGCGCCTGTTCGTACTTCTTGAATTTCGGTACGATCTTCCCCTCTTCCAGGATGTGGCTCAGAAGCTGCGAATCGATCACCTTTTCGCCTTCCTCCATATCCGCCTGCAAAATAGCCTCCGCCTCGTCCGAGGACGTGACGGCCTTCAGGACGGAAGCGCCCTGGGAATAGCGGAAGATATCCATCTGGATCTCCTCATCATAGGTCAGCAGCTTTAAAAACTCCCATGCAAGCTCCTCATGATCCGTCATCTTATTAATCCCCATCAAAAGCGTATCCATCTCTGAGAAATTGCCGCCCTGTGGGCCTGCCGGGAACGTGATACAGTCCCAGCGGAAGTTTCTGTATTTCTTGATCTTATAGGGATATGTCTTGTACGTCCGGTACTCCGCAAAGGTCAGAGGCATAAAAGCAACATTGCCTGCATTGAAGTCCTCCATCGTCACCTGCCGGCCTTCATAGAGGTCATTGATCTTACTGATGAAACGGAACGCCTCCTTCATGCCCGGGTTCGTGAAATCACAGCTCTTCCCGTCCGCCGCAAAAGGAGTCACGCCATTGGAATACGCAGCGTCCAGCCACCCGTAATTGTATGTGCCGAACTGGTCCAGCTTTCCATCTCCATCCGTATCCTTCGTCACTGCCTTGCAGATCTCATAGAACTCTTCCCATGTCCAGTCCTGATCCGGAATCGTCAGCCCTTCCTTGTTCAGAAGCGTCTTATTTACAAATATCAGCGTCGGTACTGTCTCATATGGCAGCGCATACTGGCTTCCCTGATATATCCCGGATTCCAGCGTAGTAGAATAAAACTTTTCTTCCTGAAAATCCTGATCCTTTTCAATCAGTTCATCCAGGTTTTTCATAACCCCCATAGAACAAAACTGGTTAAAATCACTGGACAGCACCATATAAACATCGGGCGCTTCTCCCATCAGCAGCTTTCTGGAAAACCACTCGGAATAATCCTCCTTCAGCACCCCGCTGTAATAATGGATCGTGACGCCTGGATGCTCCTCCTCAAAACGCGCGATCGCCTTGTCTATGATCACAAAACTGGTAGCGCTTTCCACATCCCAGTTGCTCCCCGTAAACATGCCGAATTCCAGTACGGTTTCATTATTCCTCCGGCTGTGCGGCAGTGCCAGGCAAACGATAACTGCTAACGCTGCTATTGCAACAACTCCCGCAGACAGCAGTATCCTCCGCTTCATTCTCATACGCATTACTCCTCCGGATTTTTCCGCGTCATATTTGTCTGGACCGCCCAGATCGCCAATTGAGTACGGTCACGCAGATCCAGCTTGTTCAATATGGCGCTCAGGTAATTGCGCACCGTTCCCTCTGACAGGCTCAGCGCTTCCGCGATCTCCTTATTGGCAGCTCCCTTCTCTACCTGACGGATGATCTTCCATTCCGTTTTTGTCAGCTCCTCCACGCCCTTTGTTCCGACAGAGATCGTATAATCTGCCTGCGCCATCTGCGAGAAAAGCCGAAGTACCTTTGTGGCAATATCCGGATTGATCATAGCCCTTCCGTTATAGACCGTCACGACAGCATTTTCCAGCTCGTCCATGGAGACTCCCTTCAAAAGATAACCGCTGGCTCCGAATTTCAATGCGTTGTATACGTATTCGTCATCGTCAAAGGTCGTAAGAATAATGATCTTGATATCCGGATAATTCTCTTTTATGATCTTCGTACACTGTACCCCGTCCATTTTTGGCATCCGGATATCCATTAAGATGACGTCCGGCCGGTTTTTCCGCACACAGCGTATCACCTCCTGTCCGTTCGCCGCAATGTCCGTCACTTCGATCCCTGCCTTGCTCTCCAGCACGATCTGGAGGCTCTGGCGGATCAGTTCCTGGTCATCTGCAATCAATACTTTAATCATACATTTCACCCCACCTGATTGGTATCCTGGCGTCTATCACAAATCCATTGCTTCCGTCAAAAGTCACCTTGCCGCCCAGCATACCGATACGCTCCCTGATATGCCGTGTCCCAAAACCGCTCTTGATGTTTTCGCAGCCTATTCCGTTGTCACGGATCTGCAGCAGGATATCCGACTGCTCTTTTTTTATGACGATCCATATTTTATCCGCCTTTCCATGACGGATGGCGTTTGTGATACCCTCCTGGATCACGCGGTAAATCGCCATCTCTTCGTCCTCATCAAATTTCAGGTTGGACACCTCACTCGCAAAATAGATCTTCTGCTCTGAAGCCGATGTCATGTCCGAGATCATTTTCTGAATCGCAAATTCCAGGCTGAAGCGTTCCAGCGCGTCCGGGCGCAGCTCATTGACCGAACGGCGCACTTCTTTGATGCCTTCCCTGGTCACGTTGGAGATAACCTCCAGTTGTTCCTTCGTCTTCTCCGGCGCATTGTCGATCAGCGCGATGCAGGCATCAAGGCCAGCCGCAATACCCGTCAGGACATGGCCGATCGAATCATGGATCTCCCGGGCGAGACGGTTCCTCTCCCGCGTCTCCGTAACCTTTTCCGTCATGGATGCATACTCATGAAGCTGCTCGTTTGCCTGTTCAAGCTGGGTATACAGCGTATTCACCTCGTCGATCGTATTTTTCTGTTCCGTAATAACGTGCATACAGCAGCTTACAAAAAGGATGATATTCAGAGATTCCAGTATGCGGTAAAACCCGAACAGATACTGCTGCGTCCCGGAATTGTAATAACGAATATACGAATCGATCGAATAAAAACGATAGTTTACGCCCAGCATCTCATTATCTGCCATCAAAAAGCTGATGATAGCCAATATAATAAAGAAAAACCTTCCTTTGCCGCTCTTCATATTAAAAATAATATTCGCGAACACAAGGAGCAGGATCCCGTTATAATTAAAATCCTGCAGATACAGAATTCCAAAAATGGCTGCCATATCAAACGAAAGGCTCGCGATAATGACCCTGTTGTTGCCCGGCAGCACGAACTCCCGTATCACAAAAGAGAGGATCAGGGCAAGCAGAAGCAGTGCGCACTGCCAGATCTTGTCGAAGGGCCTCCAGGGAATTGCCACGACGCCGTCCAGGAATTCCCTGGCGTCGTAATTGTACAGAATTGTTTTCGTCGTCACGTAAATAAAAATGCTGATAAACATGACCACGATGACATTGATCGCCAGAAGCCCGACCTGGAAGGTCAGCATCCGTTTCTGTTTCTTTTTCTGCTTCTTTTTCTTCATACCATCACCTACTGCCAGCCAT
>CAYLPF010000030.1:3906-10519 GCA_964385485.1 uncultured Lachnospiraceae bacterium
TTTCTGTTTCTTTTTCTGCTTCTTTTTCTTCATACCATCACCTACTGCCAGCCATTGATCTCAAACTCAGATAAATTCTCACTGGTGATCAGCACCGGTTCAATACTGATATAAGGCTCCACTTCTTCCCCATCCAGGTAACGGTACGCCTCCTCAGCCGCTCTCTGGGCGATCCCCTTCGGGCTCTGCATACTGGTCCCTGTCACATACCCGATATCCAGCATGGCCTTGAAGTCCGGAGAACCGTCTATCCCGTAGATCAAAACGCCCTCCTCGCTGTGATGCTGCTGAAGCGCCGCCAACGCCCCCAGCGCAGTCGGGTCATTTCCGCCCAGCACAACATCAAAGGGAATGTTCTTTTCCAGAAAGGCGCTGGTGACCCTGGCGCCCACTTCCAGTTCTCCGGCAGCAGCCTCCTGATGCACCACCTCATACTCCTCATGGCCCTCGATCGTATCCAGAAATCCCTGCACCCGATACGTGATCGACATCTGGATCGGATTGTCAAGAACCAGGATCTTCGCAGAAGGCACCCGCTGCATCATATCCTCCGCGCAGATGACTCCGGCCTGATAATTGTCCGTTTCAACTGTAGTCACCACGTATTCCGTATCCTTTACGATCGTATCAATGTTGAACACCGGCACCCCGGCCTCCTGACACGCGATCAGCGCCGGCTTCACCTCTTCCCAGTCCACCGGATTCAGAAACAGAACCTCGATGCCTTCATCGATCATTTCAAGGATCTGGTCATTCTGCTTCTCCTGATCCTGCTGCGGATCTCTCGATATCAGGATATCTCCATTTCCCTCCACGGCCTCGCTGAGCGCCTCATGCACCACATCAAAGTACGGGTTATTTCTGGTCATATACGTTGCCCCGAAAATCCTTGGATAGTGATCGTCCCCTTCACCGGATACTCGCCCGCAGCCGGACAGCCCCAGCGCCGCATATCCTATAAGAAAAAGAGACAGCACACGAATGCCCCGCCGGATCCTCCCCTGCCTCCGTTTTGCTGCGTCTGTCATTTCTTCTTATTTCGCAGGAAGTCAAGCATTACCGCCAGCAGGATAACGATACCCTTTACCACATACTGCCAGAATGAGTTGACATTCAGCAGGTTCAGGCCGTTATTCAGCACACCGATGATCAGGCCGCCGATGATCATACCGCCGATCTTACCGGAACCGCCGGCCATGGATGTACCGCCTACTACTACAGCCGCGATGGCATCCATCTCAGCGCCGTCACCGGCTGTAGGCTGGCCGGAGTACATACGGGATGCCAGTACGACGCCTGCGAGACCTGCCATCAGGCCTGAGTATGTATGAACGATAAATTTAACCTTTGCCGTGTTGATACCGGAGAAGGAAGCCGCCACCGGGTTGCCGCCGACCGCGTAGATATGGCGGCCAAGCTTTGTCTTATTCATAATGATCGCTGTGATGATCAGCACGAACAGAAGGATCACGACGGGAGTCGGGAAAGGTCCGATATAACCGGCGCCGATGAACTGCCACTCTTTTGTTACGACACGCACCGGTGAACCGCCGGTGTAAACATATGCAAAACCTTTCGCGATATTCATCGTCGCCAATGTTACGATGAAGGGCGGAATCGTTGTCTTGCAGATCACAAGACCGTTAAACATACCGACTACGACGCCTACCAGGATACCGGCAATGATCGCCACAAAAAGCGGAAGCCCATATCTGGAAACGCAGCCTGCAGCTATACAGCCGGAAAGCGCGATGATAGAACCTACGGAAAGGTCGATACCTCCCAGGATGATCACCATCAGCATACCGCAGGCCAGATACAGGTTCGTAGAGTTCTGTCTCAGTACGTTGAATACATTCTTGGATGTCGGAAATACTTCCCGCGTTCTCGGATACACGCACAGGAATATGCACAGTACGAGAAGCGCTCCGATAATACCGATATTCTCTTTAAAATAAGTCTTTACATTTTTCTGAAGCCTTGCCATTTCATTTCCCTCCTAAAGTCAAGTAACTATTCTCTCTTCTTTATACCGCTGCAAGCTGCATGATTTCTTCCTGGGTCACGCCCTCTGAATGATTGAAGCAGCCTCTTACCTTTCCTTCCCTCATAACATAGATCCGGTCGCTCATATTCAGGATCTCCGGAAGCTCTGAGGAAATCATAATAATAGACATTCCCTGCTTCGCCAGTTCATTCATGATCGCGTAAATCTCAGACTTCGCGCCTACATCCACGCCTCGTGTCGGCTCATCCAGAATCAGCACCTTCGGATTCGTAGCCAGCCACCGTCCGATCATAACCTTCTGCTGGTTCCCGCCGGAGAGATTACCAATTACCTGCTCCTGTGTCGGGGTCTTCGTTGACATCATTTCAATGTAATCCTGTGTGATCTTCTCTTCCTTATCCTGATCCACAATAATACCCTTGATAAAGTCCTTCAGCACCTGGATCGTAGAATTGAATTTCACGCTTTGAACCTTATAAAGTCCTTCAAGCTTACGGTTTTCCGGTACAAGGGCAATCCCGTGCTTCACCGCGTCTACCGGGGATTTGATCTGTACCTTCTTCCCATCCATATAAATATCTCCGGTGGCGTTTTTTGTCAAGCCGAAGATACATTTCATGACTTCGCTCCGGCCTGCTCCTACCAGCCCGGCAAAGCCAATGATCTCTCCCTTTCGCAGTTCAAAAGAAGCTCCACGGGCCATCTTGCCGTCAGAAATGTTTTCACATTTAAGAACCACGTCATCTGAAGATGAAAAATCCCTGGTATAATAATTTGTCAGCTCACGTCCTACCATCATAGCCACCAGTTCATCCTTGGAGGTCTCTTTCACTACCTTTGTTCCCACATACATACCGTCACGCATCACCGTGACACGGTCACAGATCTCTTCCAGCTCGCTCATCTTATGGGAAATGTAGATGATCCCTACGCCCTTCTTCGCCAGCGTCCGCATCGTCTCAAACAGGAAGCCTACTTCCTTATCAGAGATAGATGAGGTCGGCTCATCCATAACAAGGATCCTGGAATTAAAGGAAATCGCTTTCACGATCTCCACCATCTGCTGCTGTGCGATCGTCAGATCCTTGATCAGCGTTTCCGCGTTAATATTCATCTGGTACTGGTCGAGCAGCGTCTGGGCCGCGCTTATCATGGATTCATGGTTCACAAATTGTCCTTTTCCATGTTCCCGTCCGAGGAAAATATTTTCCGCCACCGTCATATGCGGGACAAGCACCAGTTCCTGATGGATGATCGATATACCGTTTGCCTGGGCGTCCTTCACTCCGCCTATGGTGACTTTTTTCCCCTCAATATAGATCTCACCCTCTTCTGCAATGTAAATACCGCCCAGAACCTTGATCAGAGTCGATTTTCCGGCGCCATTTTCTCCCAGCAGCGCATGGATCTCGCCAGCCTTAAGCTGAAGGCTGACATCCTGCAGCGCCTTCACGCCCGGGAAGGATTTACATACATGCTTCATTTCCAACAAATACTGTTCGCTCATTCTACCCTTTCACCTGCCTGTTTTCCACTATGTAAAAGTACCGGCTCCCGCGGGAGCCGGCACCCCAAATCAGCCTGTCAATTTTATCTGATTATCAACAATTACTGCCATCCGTCAACGCCATATTCTTCTACATTGTCTGCTGTAATCAAGAATGTCTCAACCGGATATCTCTCATCAACTTCTTCGCCTGCCAGATATTTGTACATAATGTCAACTGCTGTTTCAGCGATCGTCACAGGAGACTGTGCGCCTGTACCTTCGATCAGGGAGTCGCCGGAAGCCAGCTCAGCCTTGATGTCCGGAGAACCGTCAACACCGTAGATCATGCAGTCTGTGATACCTGCTGCGTTCGCTGCTGCGAGAGCGCCAAGAGCTGTCGGGTCATTTCCGCCAAAGATAGCGACTACATCGCCGTTCGCCTGAAGAAGATCTTCTGCGATACCCATGGCTACTTCCAGATTACCCTTTGCATCCTGCTGAGCAACGATCTCAAATCCATGGCCTTCGATCGCATCCAGGAAACCGTTCGTCCTGTCTACTACGGAATTCATGGTCGGGGAATCAAGTACGATGATCTTGCCGCCATCCGGACACTTCTCGACGAGATCCTCACCGCAAACCTTACCGGCGTTGTAGTTATCGGAACCTGTGTAAGATACCAGATAAGACATATCAGCCACCTCTGTATCGAAACCAACGATCGGGATCTCCGCTTCCTTCAGGGCGTCCAGAGCCGGAAGGATACCTTCAGCCTCCGCCGGATTCATAAACATAGCGTCAATATTCTGAACAACAAGATCTTCTACCTGCTGGATCTGGAGAGTAACGTCGTTTGCCGGATCCACTGCGATCAGCTCATCGCCGTTCTCCTCAACCATTTCTCTCATCCTGTCCTCGATCGTTACGAAGAACGGGTTCGTTCCGTCCATACATGTGTAACCGAACTTCAGGCCTTCTGCAGATGCTGTAATACCCATAGTAGCCATCATAGCGCCTGCAAGTACAACACTTACCATTTTTTTGTTCATAGCTTAGTCCTCCTGTTTTTGGGGAATCCGTCTGTCTGACCCAGGGCCTGTCCATGCGGGCCGGAATGCCGCTGCCGGATTCCGTTTTTTATTTTGTGAGTAAATAATAACTAAAATTTCCCCGCTATGCACCTGCAATTTGTAATAAATTTCATATGACATTTGTCATATTCCCCGTTGGTAATGTAATATGCCGGCTTTTTCTGCTACTCACACAATTTTGCCAGCTTCTCCCCCAGCGATTTCAGCGCTTCCTCTGCCTCGCCGTCCGGTGCGTCATTACAGATCACGCCTTCGCCATCCACTACTGTTGCTCCCGCTTTCTGCATACGCTCTACCCAGTTGCGCATCCATTCGCCGTCGCCCCAGCCGCAGGAACCGAACATACCGATCGTCTTTTGGTTTACGTTTTTCTCAAGCTCCGCCACGAAGGGCTCTACGATCGTGTCTTCCAGTTCCTCATCTCCCATAGACGGGCTTCCCAGGGCAAATACGGATTCCTCTGCCAGATCCGCGGCGCTGATATCCTCCATCGCAACTGCCTTTGCAGTCACTCCGGCTGCCTCGGCTCCCTTCACGACAAAGTCAGCCATCGACTCCGTATTGCCTGTACCGCTCCAGAAAACTACCTTTAATTCTGCCATTTCCTTATCCTCCTGTTTCGATTATATATTTTGGCATTCCTGTCTGCACGGTGCCGCCCAGCGCCGCTATCTCAGAAAACAGACATAGCATTCTGAGAAATCCCGGCCAATGCTGTTCCATTTCACGGCATGAAAACCGCGTCAGCACACAGCTCTTCGGCACATACGGCAGATATCCGGAATACAGACTCCCTGCCCGCAAAGCTCCAGCGCTATCCTTTTTACAGATTCATACAGCTTAAACGTCCTGCTGGCGGACGCCACATCATCATAAACCTTCCAGTATCCTGACATTTTAAAATTCTTCCCTTCGTTTTCAATAAAGCCCTGTACATCCTTCAGCGGATAACCAAGCAGGATACCCATCTCATGCGGAAAACCGGCCCTGTTTTCTTTATAATCCGCAAACCTGTGCGCAAGAAGTTCCAGAAGCGTATCCATATCCTCCGTATCATATCCGCAGGTTTCAAGATATGCGGCTGTCTCCGCCCGCTGCATCAATTCGCCCAGCTTCTCTTCCTCAAACAGGAACCAGTAATCCTTTGTCCCCGATGAATACAGCAGATATTTCCGTATACCCGTGCCATGCAGCACATGACGCAGCCCGTTTTGATTGCCCTGCTCTGCGATCAGCAGATTCGAAGGCTTGATCCCTGCCAGCACCGGTGCGCACTGCTGGCCAAGGAGAAATCCGATCGCATCCGTTCCCATTCTATTTACCTCCAGATCAATATTCCCGCTATCAGGTATGTAATTATTGTCTGCAATCTCTGTATATTTATACTGCAGCATTTGTCAGTACGCCTCATAATCCAAAGAACCATGTGTCAAATTCAGTCCTATATTTTGACTGATATCGGCTCATATCATACTTTCATTATGCACAGTGCTCGCTGAGCAGCTCCTGGAGTGCCGCCGCGCTGCTGCTGTGACAACGCAGCACCGGAATCTTATTGCGCTTTGCTTCCTGCAGCGTACTTCTGACCATTTTGTGGGACACTGTATTTACAAAGAGAATGAACATATCCGGGCATCCCAGCTTTTTGCGGATCGCCCCGTTTTCCTTGGCAAAAATCTTTGCCTTACATCCGTAATTTTTACAGATCCCTTCGTACTGACAAACCATACCCTCATTACCGCCTATGATAACAACGCTCATGTCTTCCTCCTCTTACTTTGGTTAGTTTTTTCTAACCTGTAATGATAAAAAATAGCAGTCAAACTGCCACGTATAATATGATTTCAGTTAGTTCTTGCTAACTAATATATCATTTCAAACAGAAGTTGTCAAGACAGATAATCTTCTCCTTCAGCATCACCACCTGCAGCCTGGCAGATTGCGCAGACTCCTGATCCGTTTTTCTCCGAAGCAAACATGGCCTGCGTCAGGAAATCCGTACGGGAATTGAAGGCTGGGAAGGGC
>CAYLPF010000031.1:0-10415 GCA_964385485.1 uncultured Lachnospiraceae bacterium
CTGCTGTCCCTTTTATTTGTATTTTTGTCTTTTCTATTTGCCATGAATTACCCTTCTTTCATTCAATATGCGTTCTTATTTATAAACCCCTTGAATACTGTCAGAAACAGGATCTTGACATCCAGCCCGATCGTCCAGTTCTCAATGTAATACAGATCATAGTCGATCCTTTTTTTGATGGAGGTGTTCCCCCTGTATCCATTCACCTGGGCCCAGCCTGTCATGCCGGGGCGCACCTGATGCTTCACCATATAGCGCGGGATCTCCTCCCGGAACTTTTCCACGAACTGCGGACGTTCCGGTCTCGGTCCCACAAGGCTCATATCTCCCTTCAGGACATTGAAAAGCTGCGGGAACTCATCGATGCTTGTCCTGCGAATGATCTTGCCGATTTTGGTAACTCTCGGGTCATCCTTCACAGTCCATCCCTTGCGCTCCGCCTTCTTCGTCTGCACCTCCATGGAACGGAATTTATACATCTGGAACGGTACATTATTCAGCCCTACCCGCTCCTGTTTAAAGATCAGCGGCCCCTTTGATGTGGCTTTGATCAGGATCGCCGTGATCAGCATGACCGGCGAAAACAGTACGATGCAGATCAGCGCTCCGAAAAAGTCCATGATACGCTTCACTAACATATTAAACGTATTGGAAAGCGGCACATGACGGATATTGATGACCGGAAGTCCCAGAAGGTCCTCCGTATACGGCTTTGTCGGAATGATGTTGCTGTAATCCGGAATGAATTTCGTGTGTACGCCGGATTTCTCACACATGGCGACAATACGTTCCAGCTTGGCGTACTCGTTCAGGCCAAGCGTAATGGCGATCTCATCCGGGTGGTTTCCCTCCAATATATATCCAAGGCTCTCCGTGAAGCCAAGCACCTCGATATTGCGGTACAGCGTCCCCGGCGGTACATTGTCATCGAGAATTCCCATCACCTTGTAGCCCCACTGCGGATTCTGCACGATCCGGTCAATATACTCCTCCGCCGCCCGGCTGTAGCCTACCAACAGCACATGCTTCTGGTTGAGGCCGATCCGTCTGGCGTTCATAAGCACCATGCGGACGATGTTGCGTTCTGTAAAGGTCAGCGCCACATTCAGCACAAAGAATACGATAATCAGGCGGCGGGATACGTCGCCCTGGTGCAGCAGGTACAGCACCGCCATGAAGATCAGGCAGCCCAGCGTATTGGCCTTGACGATATTGCTGCCCTCCAGCCTCCGCCCCTGTACCCGCTTCGGCGTATACAGGTTGCACGCATAATACAGCAGCAGAAAAAACGGCGTAAGTATCACAAGCGCCATCATATAAAAATCCGGCGGCAGGACGCCCGCGCCGGTCTCAGGGCTGGACGCCTTGATCATCATGTTGTACCATGCGATCAGATACGATATGACGATCACAAGCCCATCCAGAACTACCTGGAGTCGGTTAAAATATTTCTGGTTATCCTTAATCAAATTTCTTCACCCCTGCAAGCATCCGGGTCAAATACCGGAAAATCTTCGGAGGACATTTCCCCAAAGTTCCAACTGTATTTTCAGATAATGCATCAGATTCTGTTTTCTGAATCTTACCTTTCTGCTTTTGTCGCACAGCCTGATCCCCTTCCACAGGCCTGTAATATATTCCTTTCCATAGCCTTTTTTTATGAAAAAGAGCATCTTCACAAAAAAGCCGGCCGCCAGGAAGGGCAGATTCAGGATGATCTGCGGCCATGGCATATTTTTATATACGAGATAAATGCTGTTTCTGGAAGAATACCGCGTCTTGAACTCATTATACACAGAACCGCTGGTCGCGCTGCCCACATGTCTCATCACTGCCTCCGGAATATAATAATTCCGGTATCCGGCAATTTTCGCCCGATACGATATATCAATATCCTCCAGATACGCAAAATGCGCCTCATCAAACAGGCCAATCTCATCAAATACCTTCCTGCGGTAGATCGCTGCGCCGGCACACGCGGAAAAAATCTCCCGCGGCTTATTGTACCGCACCGCAGGTTTTCCCTTGCCGCAGGCGAAAGCCCAGCCAAGCGCACAGTAATAATCCCCGCCGTTGTCCATCAGGTCAGGGTGCTGCATCTGCACCATCTTTGAAGCGCAGGAAAAGCAGTCCGGCCGCTTTTTGATCGCCTCAGTAAGCGCCTCCACGAAGGTCGGCATGCAGACCGTATCGTTGTTCAAAAGGATCACATACGGTGTCTGCGCCATCGTGATCCCTGTATTTACAGCTTTACAAAAACCGTAATTTTTATCCAGAACCTTCAGAATAACCTCCGGGTATTCCTCCCGGATAAGCGGTACGCTTCCGTCCGACGAACCGTTATCTACTATGATGATAGAAAAGGCAGCGGCGCTCTGGCGCCGCAGGCTGTCTAAACAGCCACGAAGATACGGCTCTCCGTTCAGGTTCGGTATTACTACAGTCACTTCCTGCATGTTCTTCCGTCTCCTATTTCCGCAGCGAAAAATTGTGCTTGCTTAAGGTCAGATTTTTATTATAGCACGGATCCCCGGCTTTTAGGAAGTCCTTCCATTTTTCCTGTGCATACTGCACCTCTTTTTTGTGGCGTTCCTTTTTCTCGTCATCCAGTCCGCGGGAGCGCGACTCGTAATGATAGAGCTCCACGTACGGGTCGTATACGATCAGATATCCGGCGGTAACGATCTTAAGGCACATATCCACATCGTTAAAGGCCACGCTGAGCCGTTCCTCCAGGCCTCCCACCTCCTCATACACGCTGCGCTTTACCATGGCGCAGGCAGCCGTGACGCCGCTCATATTCATCTGGATCGACGCACGGTGCATATATCCTGCCCGCCGCCTCGACATATTGACGAAGGCGTGATCCGCCAGACCGCCGAGACCGATAATGACTCCTGCGTGCTGAATGGTATTGTCCGGGAAATACAGCTTCGCCCCCACCATAGCGACCTCGCTTCTGGTACAGTTGCTGAGCATTTCCTTTATCCAGCCCTTTGTGATCACTTCCGTATCGTTATTCAGCAATAGAAGATATTCCCCTTTTGCCTGCTTTGCCGCAAAATTGTTGATGGCGGAATAGTTGAACTCCTTATCCCAGTAAAGCACCCTGACCCTGTTTTTCCCGTCGATCTCTTTGTAGTACGCAAAGGTCTCTTCTTCTGTGCTGTTATTTTCCGCGATCAGGATCTCATAATTGTCATATTCTGTTTTTTCCCGGATTGACTGCAGACATTTCTGCAAAGACTCCTTTTCATCCTTATTCGGGATGATGATAGAGACCATCGGATGCTCCGTCAGCGCATAACGCACCCGGTAGTATCCCAGATCCGGCGTCTTTTCCACCACGGCGTTCACATGCATTCTCTCAAGATGCGATTCCACTGCCCGCTTTCCGGCCTCAAAGGCATACAGCTTGCTGTCCGGATTGTCGGAGGTTGAACCGGAATGTGTCCGCCAGTGGTACAGTACGTGATGCACATGGGCGATCTTCCTCGCATTTTCCGAACACCGGAAAATAAAATCATGGTCCTGCGCCCCGTCAAATTCCTTTCGGAATCCGCCGATCTTCTCCACGAGCGATCTTCGCACCACGAGGAAATGACAGATGTAGTTGTTTGAACACAGAAGATCAGGATTGAAATCCGGCTTCATATTGGGGAGCAGGTGTTTTGTCCCCTTCCGGTTGATCTTATCCTCATCCGTATAGACCATGTCTACGGAATCATCCGCCGCGATCTGTGCCATCACCTCATACAATGCGTCCGGCTCCAGCATGTCATCGTGATCCAGAAATCCGATAAATTCTCCCCTGGCCATCTTTATTGCCTTGTTCGTATTCTCCGAAATACCGGCATTATTCTCCAGGATCAGGTATCGGATCCGTTCATCCTTTGCCTGATACTCCCGGACGATGGATGTCAGCCTCGTAACAGCCTCCATCTCACCTTCTTTGATGGCGGGCGCCGGCTTCGCGGCTGCCTCCGCCCCGCCTTCCTTAATACTGTGCGCGGTCTCACTGCTGCCTTTCTTCTCACTCTTCGCCGCTCTATGGCGGCTGTGCGCCAATATGTGCGGGCTGGCATCCGCGATACACAGCTCCCAGTTCCCGTATGTCTGGGCGCAGACCGACTCGATCATCTCCCGCAGAAAGATCTCCGGCGTCTCATACGCCGGCACCACAATACTGAACTTTACCGGGCGGTCAAACACCGCCGCCCTCTGCCGCTCCAGCTCCTGTGGCACAGCCTTATTCAGTGCAAACCACGTCTCATAATCAATATCCTGGGACTGGAACCGCTCGAAAAGACGGACCGCAAACTGCTTTACCCCGTGCCTTTTCAGGTAGCGGAATCCTTTTTTGATATGCTCCGGGGAAAGTGCGCCAAGCAGCTTTCCCCACTGAACATCGTATTCTTTGTCTCCCATCAAAACTCCTCCGTTTTGCGGAATAGTATTCTAAAATTCCTGAAATTTCAAAATCGTATCAGTAATATAGCGTACCTGCTCCATCTCCAGATTATAGAAAATCGGAAGACGGACAAGGCGCTCGCTCTCCTTTGTCGTGTAGACATCCTCACCGTGGAAACGCCCGAAACGCTGACCGGCTGTGGAGCTGTGAAGCGGGATATAATGAAATACCGTAAGGATATCATTTGCCTTCATATAATCAATGAAAGCCGTCCTCGTCTTCAGATCCTTCAGCTTCATATAGAACATATGCGCATTATGCTTTGCATACTCCGGAACATACGGAAGCTCCACGGCTCCCTGCTCCTCCAGAGATGCCAGATGTTCTCTGTAATAATGATAGATTTCCATTCTCTTATTATTGATCTCCTCTGCCATCTCAAGCTGCGCATACAGATACGCCGCGTTCATATCGCTGGGGAGATAGGAAGAGCCGTAATCCACCCACGTATATTTATCGATCTGGCCGCGGAAAAACTTGCTGCGGTCAGTTCCCTTTTCCCGGAGGATTTCTGCCTTTTCCAGATACTTATCCTCATCAAACAGCAGCGCGCCGCCCTCTCCCATGGTATAATTCTTCGTCTCATGGAAGCTGTAGCAGCCAAAATCCCCGATCGTGCCCAGAGCCTTTCCCTTATACCATGCATTTACGCCCTGAGCCGCATCCTCCACTACGAGAAGATTATGCTTCTTCGCAACCGCAAGGATCTCATCCATGGCACACGCGACACCCGCATAATGCACCGGCACGATCGCCTTTGTCCGCTCCGTGACGGCATCCTCGATCAGCTTCTCATCAATATTCATGGTATCCGGACGGATATCCACAAAAACGATTTTCGCACCCCGCAAAACAAAGGCGTCCGCAGTGGATACGAAAGTATAGGAAGGCATGATCACCTCATCGCCCGGCTGTATATCGCAAAGATACGCCGCCATTTCCAGCGCATGCGTGCAGGAGGTAGTCAGCAGGCAATGACTCACATCAAAGTTCTCACACATCCATGACGAGCACTTCTTTGTAAAGGGTCCGTCCCCACAGAGCTTACCGGCGCTCATGGCCTGCTGCATATAAGCAAGTTCCTTTCCCGTACAGGGTGCCATATTAAATCTTATCATTTTTCTTCCTTCCTGTCCTTTACTTTATTGTATTTCAGCAAAATATCTTAAAACAACTGCAAAACAGTGATGCTTTATGTTCAATTTTTCACGTTATCTTTCTTTATCCGCAGGGAAAAATCCGATTTTTCCAGCGTCAGGTTCGGATTGTAGCAGGGATCCCCCCGCCGAAGGAAAGCGGCCCAGCGATCCTGAAAAATCTCCGTCTCACGGCGCACCCGCTCCGCCTTTTCCTTCGTCAGCTCCAGTCCTCTGGTCCTGGACTCGTAATGGTAAAGCTGCGCGTACGGCGTATAGAGCACCTTTTTCCCTGATCTTCCGGCACGCAGGCAGAGATCAATATCGTTATAGGCCACACCGAGCTCCTCATCAAAGCCTCCCAGCTCCTCAAACACACTGCGCCTCACCATCATGCAGGCTGCCGTCACCGCGCTGTACGCCCGGGCACAGGCAATCGGAACCGTTCTCGCTGCCTGCTGCCGGGCCATCCCCTCAAAGGCATGTCCCGCCACGCCGCCGTATCCCACGATAACTCCCGCATGCTGGACCGTGTCATCCCCGTAGTACATCTGTGCTCCAACGATTCCCACGTCGGGCCGCCTTGCGTAATTCATCAGTTCCATGATACATCCTTCGGAAATCATCTCCGTATCGTTATTCAGGAACAGAAGATATTCGCCTCTGGCTTCTTTCGCCCCGAAATTATTGATCCTCGAAAAGTTAAAATCCCCTTTAAAGGGAACGATCCTCACATTTTCTCCCTGCCCCCGCACTTCTTCATAGAAGGAGCGTATCTCATCGGAGACACTGTTATTTTCAATGACAAGGATCTCATACGGCTCATACCCTGCAAAGCGCCGGATGCTGCCGATGCACTTCTCCAGATCTTCCCGGTGATCCCTGTTCGGGATCAGGACAGAGACCAGCGGAGCCTTCTCGCCCTCATAAGTATATGTGATCTTTCTTGTCCCCGGCATTATTCCCCGTGAAATATCCGCCGATACGCCGGTGCGCACAAAGTGCGCACGAAGCGCCTCTGCCTCCTGCCGCTCTTCTCCGGCTATACGCTTCTGCGATTCCCGGCCTGTTTCCCGGCTCACCGCCTGCTGCGTCTCCCGGTCTGCTTTCCGGCTCACCGCCTGCCGCGTCTCCCGACCCGTTTCCTGCCGCATCTCCCGGCTCACTGCCTGTCCCTTCTCTTGGACCGCCGCTGTATTTTCTTCCGCGCTTCCCGGCTGCCTGGCCCTGTGATACAGGATCTCCGGCACATGGACAGCCCCTCCGGTGCGCTCAATGCATCTCCACAGATAATCATACAAAAGCCCCGGTGCGCCAAGCTCCCCTGCAAGGCGGCCCGATACGAGGAAGCCGCCCCCGATGTAATCGGTACTCTGCAGATAATACTCATCAAAATCCGGCTTGCACGATGGTTTCTCATAATGCTTCCTGTCCGCGGCAAGCTCGTCGCTGTCGCAGTAAAACAGCTCAGCGCCGGGATGCTCCCGCAGTGCACACGCATAGGCCTGACATGTATCCTGCTCCAGTTCATCCCCTTCTTCTATAAAAAGAAAGTAATCTTCTGTACTGATCTGCTCCGGCATCCTTCCGGATACGACAATTTTTATATGATCCGCGTTCACAGTGGAAAGCAGCTTCGCCCTTTCTTTTCGTCTGGCCTTCAGCCATTTCTCATAGTCAATCGCCCGGCTTAAGCGAGCCTTCCGGCAAAGCCTTACCGCTGCTGCCCGAACGCCGTTTCTCTTCAGATATGCAATTCCTTTATCAATGTTTTTTTTCAGCTTTGCCATAGTCTGACCTTATTCCGGTATGCGAAGGGAACACTCCCCGTTGACTCGTGACAGGTTCGGATTATAATACGGATCACCGTTTTTCAGGACATCCGCCCACTTTTTCTCAAAATACTGTGTTTCCGACTGGAATCTTGTCTTCTTTTTCGGATTGTCCTCCGGCCCTCTCGTAACGGATTCGCTGTGGGAAAGCTGAGCATACGGCGTATATACTACCATTTTCCCGTAAGCAGTCACCTTCATACAGTAATCCACATCGTTGAGCGCCACGGTAAGCTTTTCATCCATACCGCCCACCGCCTCAAAAACGCTGCGCTTCGTCATCATACACGCCGCCGTGACCGCACTCAGATTCTGCATCGTATTTGCCCTGGCCGCATAGCCGCATTTGTCTCCCATCATTCCGGCAAAAATGTGACCCGCCGGGCCGCCGAGGCCGAGAATGACTCCTGCGTGCTGGATCGTGCCGTCCGGATAGAACAGCTTTGCCCCCACAGCTCCCACTTCCGGCTGCTGGCAGATGCCCAGCATCTCCTCCAGCCAGTGCGGTTCCAGCACCTTTGTATCGTTATTCAGCAGAAGAAGGTACTCTCCCTTTGATGCTTTTGCCGCATAATTATTGATGGCCGGGAAGTTGAACGCGCCCTCCCAGGTGATGACCCTGGTGCCAGGAAATTTCTCCGGCAGTTCCTTATACACGGCGAAGGTTTTCGGCTCCCTGCTGTTATTTTCCGCCACCACAACTTCAAAATTGCGGTACGTGGACTTGCGGTAGACAGACTGCAGGCATTCCAGCAGGTCGTCGCTGTGATCCCGGTTCGGTATCAGGATAGAGATAAGCGGGCTGCCGTGAAGCTGCCATTTCGTGCGGTAACGCCCGAACAGCTCTGCCAGAGTCACCTCCGCCCCGATCCCAAGGCGGCTGTAATGACACTCCAGCGCTTTTCTGCCCGCCTCCCAGGCATACATTTTACTTTCGGGATTTGCAGCCGTAGAGCCCGCGTGAGTCCGCCAGTGGTACAGGATCCTGGGTACATGGTAAATGCCCTTCGCTTTTTCGCAGCACTTCAGGATAAAATCATAATCCTGTGCTCCGTCAAATTCCTTTTTGAAGCCCCCGACGCTCCTCGCGATCTGATGCCTCACCACAAAAATATGGCAGATGTAGTTGGAGCTCCTGAGCATGTACAGATTAAAATCCGGCTTAAAATGGGGATCCAGATACCGCTCTCCCTCCATATCGATCTTGTCTTCGTCCGTATAAATAATATCCGCGTCCGGGTGTCGGTTGATAACCTTCACGATCTCATACAGCGCATTCGGCGCCAGCAGGTCATCATGATCCGCCAGCATCACATACTCGCCCTCTGCCATAGCGAGAGCGGCATTTGTATTCTCCGAGATTCCCTTATTTTCTTTCAGTTTTTTATATCGGATCCTCTTCTCACTGACGTACTGCTCCCGGATAAACTCTCCGACACCGTTGTCATCGCTGCCGTCCGCCAGGCATACCTCAAATGTGGAATACGTCTGCGCCAAGACAGAATCCAGCATGGCCTTCAGATACTGCAAAGGCGTATTATAAAGCGGTATCACAATGCTGATCGCCGGCTCCGTCTCAAACTTCTCTGCGCTCTGGCGTTTCAGCTCCTTCTCCGAAAGCTGTGTCGCCAGCCGCCAGCCGCTAAAGCCCTGGTTTTCCTTTCGAAACCTTCTGCTTTCCCCCAGCAAGCCCATCTCATACTGGGAAAAATACTTCGTTCCGGAAACGTGGGGGCCGGACTTCATCTCCACCAGCTTTTTGCCAATCCTGCTGTTCTTGAACGCCAGCCTGCTCAGATCCACCTGGTATGACGCCGTGCTCTCTCCCACGCGTATCGCCAGGGTGTATTTTTCACCCCATTTTTTTGTCTGACGGCCGTTCAGCCGAAGGAGCATGTCAAAACCGGCCTCATACCTGGAATCCTCCATCCCAAATCCGGCATTCACATCCCGCCTCATAAAGAATTCAAGACGCTCCGGCTTTATCTCCCGGCCTGCCGCGTCCGTAACGGTGAATTCCGGGCTTTTCAGCTCCTCATTAAAGGACCAGCCCTTTATCTCCAGCTCCTCATCCGTCCGCTCCACGCAGTCCACGCAGAGCTGTATCCCGGTCTGTCCCTGCCCGTCCAGCCTGTTCTCATTGCAGATCTCCCGGATCTTATTCCGGCACGCTTCGCTTCTGAAATCAACACAGCCCGGATTCATCTCCGGGTACAGAAAACGCAGCGGCATATGCGTGCCGAGCACATACTGCTGAAAGTGCTCCTCCATCTTCTCATACTGGCGCACTTCTTCCCGGCCGAGTCCTGCCCGTCCGTACAGATTTTGCGTGTACAGCGCTGCCCGGGAAGTATTTCCATAGATATAAAAATGCAAAATGCGGAAAATAACATAGTTCACAGGAATCGGAAAGTCAAAGGTCCACTCATAATCCATCATCGTCCATCCGTCTTCTGCTGCGAATGCATTTCCCACAATCATATCCAGGTCTGTCACCGGCGCACAGAACAGCCCGTCCGGCAAGCTGACCTCTCCAAATATCTGCTCAAAATCATCAGTAACAGCGAAGGTTTCCGTTCTTCCCGATCTTCGGACGAGCTCCACATACCCAAGCAGCTGCTCTATCGCCCCTTCCACATCGCCGTGGAAAAGCCTCGTATCGAGCTGTTCCTCCAGAGTCTCACCCTTCAGATACTCAAAGGATATCCCATTCTCCCCCGCAATGATACGGTTCATCGAAATCGGAGTATCCCGGTAAACCTCTTCCAGTCTTCCGTACCATTCGCCCAAACGGGCAACGTGCGCTTCTCCCTCAGGATAACATGCTTTTTTCCGCACGAAACGCTGTCCCGATTCCGTTTCACAAATATCCGTACGGATGCAGAACTCCCTCGCTCTTTCATTGGAATATTTCGTAAAAATAATTTTCTCCATGCCGCGTCTTCCTCGCTTCTCATCAATGGCCAGGCCTGTGCC
>CAYLPF010000032.1:0-10388 GCA_964385485.1 uncultured Lachnospiraceae bacterium
TGAAATTACGCTCATGTCTTTTCTCCTTTTGGTTGTTTTCTTCCGCATGTCTCACACTTTCAGAGAGACCGAAGCCGCACTGTCGTCCCATAGCTGTCCTTCTATCCGGCAGCGTATCACATCTCCGGCAGATACTCTGCTTTTCTTCCGGCACCATCTCCAAAGTCCACATGCGTGTCTAGTTTTGCAACTTTTGTATTATAACATAAGGGTCTGCCCGCAGGCAAGCCCTTTTTTGCTTATTTTTCACAGTTCAACCATCTGCTATTCTCTTCTAAGTGCATCGATCGGGTCGAGATTCGCAGCTTTCACAGAAGGAAGCAAACCGAAAACAATTCCGATCAGCATGGAAAACAACACTGCCACGATGGAAGCCGGGACACTGATTGACACTGCCACCCCGGAGATCTTGTTGATCACCTGAGCCAAACCGATTCCTGTTGCGACGCCGATGATCCCTCCAATACTGGTAAGTACTGCCGCCTCTGTCAGGAACTGGCCAAGGATCGTATTCTTTCGGGCTCCTATCGCTTTCTTCAGGCCTATCTCACTGGTACGCTCCGTGACAGATACCAGCATGATATTCATAACGCCGATGCCTCCCACCAGAAGAGAGATACTCGCGATCCAGATAAGCTGATTGTTTGTCGCCGAGCTGAGATCCTGCAGCTGCTGTGCGCGTTCCAGCACATCGTCCGCCTTATACTTGACCTCAGTCTGTGCGGAAGATATGGTATTGTTCAGGATGTCCGCCGCCTGTCGTCCCGCGTCCTCCATATCATCCACGCTGACAGCCTTTACAATGACGTTTTCCGGCTCGTCATAACAGTATACGATCGGCCAGGAAGCCTTTGGCATATACATGGTTCCTGATGAATCACTCGCATAATTGTAATAGTCTTCCACATTTGAAATAGACGGTGTGAATTTTTTCACAGAATCCACAACGCCAATTACAGTGAATGGAGTGCCGCTGATCTCAATCGTCTTCCCAATGGGATTTTCATTTGGGAACAGACTGTCAGCCGCTGTCTGATCAAGGATCAGGATCTTTCTGAATAAAGTGTAGTCGTCTTCTATAAAATTTCTCCCGGTACGCACCTTATATCCTGCCGTATCAAAATAGTTCGTATCAATCCCCCGTATGGAAACGCTGTCCACCGCATTGTTCAGATAAAATACACTGTCCGTGTACTGTCTTTCATTATAGCACGTCACATTCACAACAGAATCAAGAGCCCGTATCTGATCGCATACTCCATCTGTGACTTCCGGAATACCGAAAGGAATACTGCTTTCCGAATCTATCGTATATGTATATCCATTCTGGTACAGCACGATCTCTACCGTATTGTTGCCGGAGCCAATGAGATTGTTCTTAATCTCCTCATTCGTTCCTTTAATCGTAGAAACAATCGAGATAATGGACGCGATGCCGATAATAATGCCCAACATCGTCAGGAATGACCGCATTTTATGTGACCAGATCCCCTGAAATGACAGCCTTATATTCTCAAACAATTTTCATTCCTCCCGTATTACATATAGGCATCGGACAATACGTCAACGTCCTTTGTCTCCGCTCCTTCTTTTACATTTTTCCCGTAGGGGAAAGCAATCCTGTCTGTAAGCTCCAGTCCGTCCACCACTTCGATCGCGTAGGAGTAAATTATTTTCCCGGTGGTGATGTACTGCTTTTTCAGCTTTCCGTCTTCTCCCTGTATAAATACATATGCCCTTCCGTCATTTTCTGTCCTGACAAAGTATTTTTCCAGATAAATACCATCCATATTGGTAGATAAGGTATCTGAGAACTGTATTTCCGCTTCGCCTTCCTCGATGTCGTCCGTATCATCGATCTCCGCATAGAAGGGGTAATAGGAAGCATTCGTATTCTCATTGCCAAAACTCATACTGCTTCCATCCGGATCGGGATACTGAGAAATCTCCTTCACTACGGCCGTGAAGCTGATGCCGGTGCTTGTCATCATACCGGAAATCGTATCGCCTACATGGACATTCTCCAGAGAAAGCTCATTGATCGATCCTTTCGCGTACAGACCCGTCTGATTGGTAACCTTTACAAAGTAATCATCTTCCGAGTCACCATCCTCTGTACCGATACTGACCACCGTCCCGTCCAGAGTGCTTTTCACAATCTTTCCATCCACGATACGCTGCTGCTGCTGAATTTCCAATTCCAATTCACGGATATCCAGAGCACACATCCTGATATCATACTCCTTTTCCTCGATCATTTCCTTCAGCTCACTGGCTGTGTACCCGACTCCGTCGTCGCCGAAGTCATCATATGAGTCCTCATACCAGTCATAATCCCCGGTATCTGTTCCATTCTCCGCGTATGGTTCTTCCCACAGCCCATACTGGGACAGTGCATTTACAAGATCAGCGTTCTGCGCCACCAAAACTTTCTGCTCCTCCGTAAGCGCCAGATACGCCTGCTGCACCTTCTGCAAAGCTGCAAATCGGTTTTCCTCCGTCTCATTCGGATCCATCTGCTGGTATTCCTGGAACAGAAGGTAGACGTTGTATACCGCCAGCAGATCACCTATGCTTGCTGCTGTCGATGTAAGCTCCGTCTCTCCGCTCTCTGAAGACGATGCATCTGACGAAACATCCTGCTGCGCCTGTGCGAGCTGCTCTTCCTGCCACTGCTGTTCCAGTTCCGCCTGCCACTCTTCCCCCAGAAGCGCATAAACCTGAGCTGCTTTTTCCAGATCCGCCCTGACCAGTGCCTGTGGATCCAGCTTGTCAAACAAAGCCCTCGTATATTTAATACATAGCTGTTTGTAATAATCATTTAACTGTGAAACCATAAAAGCCCTGTCATTTTCATTCAGGTACTGCTCGATATTCTGCCGGAGCTGATACTGCTGCATCTGTGCTTCCGCAAAAACATCGCTGAGGATTTCCTCAGGAAGTTCTCCAAGCCATTGCTGATAAAATACCACCGCATTTTCAAGCTCTGTCGTATAATCCTTTCCCGCAGCTAAGAGAGCATCCGCAGCTCCATCTGCCAGCACAGTCTCCGCCATCCCAACAAAGGTATCGATATAATCATCTATCTGCGCTATATTGTTCACGTATACTGCTTTCACAGTCATATCCTTTGCCGGCATCGCGAAGGATACACTGGGAAGTTCCCAGTCAGCAAGGGCTTCCCATTCCTCCAGGTTCGTCCACTCCGATCCTTCCGGCTCCCACTGCACAAAGCTTCGCGTAGGATCCTCTTCTTCGGTAACGGCATTCAGTATGACCATATTACCCGCTTCGTACTGCACGAGAGAGGGTTCCTGGCTTCTGGCCGGATCGTAAACTGTCAGGGTATATTCCGTTTCCGTCTCTTCCTGATTCGTCCCATCGCCGCCTGTCTCCTGGCCAGACTGCGTTGCATCCGCACTGTACGTACCCTCCGCAACAATCCCGCCGGAGGATTCTTCCGTTCCCGATACGCCTTCATTTTCTGCATCGTCCCCGGCCTGGCTCTCACTCTGGGCCGCTTCTGTGCCCGTTGTGCCCTCATTTCCCGCGCCATCCCCGGCCCGGTTCTCACTCTGGGCCGCTTCTGTACCTGATGCGTCCTCATCTCCAGCGCTGTCCCCGGCTCGGCTCTCACTCTGGGCCGCTTCTGTACCAGTTGCGCCCTCACTTTCTGCAATGTCTTCGGTCTGGCTTTCATCCTGGGAAAGCCCGGCGGCCTTCGTCAGCAGTTCCTGCCACACCGACACATTTTCAACCTCCGTCTGCTGCTCCGTATCCAAAAGGTCATATGCTTTCTGTATCTTCTCAAGCGCTTCGTCAAGCCCCGAGACATCCTCCATAGCAGACTGCTCTGCTTCCCGGATCAGCATCTCAACATAGGTTATCTGATACTCATCCAGCTTCCCGCTGATCTTTTCCAGCTTTTCTGTTTCTTCCTCTCCCAGTGCAGCCTTTACCGCATCTTGCAACACATACTCTCTGATCTTTGCGGATGTGCCGTCCTCATTTTCCTGTGTTGTGATTTTTTCTTCCGCCAGGTTTTTACGATAGTACAAAACGGCATCTTCTATCGCGCCGCCGACCTCCTCTGCCTGAAGCTCATCGCCATAGGAACGGAACAGAGAATCGATGACCAGCACCAGCTGTTCATAGCCGACTACTCTTTCTACAATTGTAAGTCCTTCCTCTGAATCATCAGAAGGAGTGATCTCCTCAATATCTTCAATCTGAAGTCCCGCCAGGCTGCCGCTGTCAACGTCCCCTGTTTTTCCCGTTTCATCCGGGCTTCCTGCGGAATCCGCACCGGAACTGTTTTCCGTGCCGTCCGCAGCGTCCGTGCCCGTACTGTTGTCAGTGCCTCCGATGCTGCCTGCCCCGTTCGTATCTGATCCGGTACCCGTGCCGTCCGCACTTCCTGTCTCATTCTCCGCCCCCGTATCTCCCGACGGCTCGTCAAGCACAGCATCCTCCGGCGAAGATGCTGTCATCGTTGCGTCGCGGCTTTCCAGGGAAGCTGTAGCCGATGTATTCTGCAGCTTCTCCAGATCCTTTTCAAGCTTTGTCATCGTCAGCTCCTGCGTCTGAAGCGAGAGCTGGCTCATCTCAAGCTCAAGCTCCTGGAGTGTCATGTCATAGGAAAACAGGGGATCTCCCTCTTTGACTTCATCGCCTGTCTCAACGTATATCTGATCAACGGTGTAATCTTCGTTTAACTGTACCGTCTGAGAGATCTTTGAAGTAACGCTGCCGTAAACCGACTGGGATTCGCCTCCCCAGTATCCCGTATTCACATTGGAAACCGGCACCACCTCTATCGGGCTTTTCCCGCTTTGCATCGCATAATATGCCCCGTATCCTGCTCCCGCCACCAGGGCTGCCGACACCACGATACTGATAACTGCTGTTTTCAGTTTCATCTGGCATCCTCTCCTTTCTGCTCTGAAAGCACACCGTCGAATATCGTGACCACCCGTTTCGCATAACCGGCAATCGTGCTGTCATGCGTGATCATGATCACCGTAACTTCCTCGTCATTCAGCTTCTGAAACAGTTCCATGACCTGCCTGCTGGACGTGGAATCCAGAGCGCCGGTCGGCTCATCCGCCAGCAGAATATCCGGCTTATTCACCATAGCCCGCGCAATAGCGACCCTCTGCTTCTGACCACCGGAAAGCTGTGTCGGGTTAAAATCCATACGATCCTCCAGCCCTACACGGATCAGCGCCTCTTTTGCCCTTTCCTTCCGGACCTTTTTACGGACTCCCGCGTAAATGAGCGGCAGCGCGACATTGTCCAGCGCGGACATCCGAGGCAAAAGCTGAAAATTCTGAAAAACAAAACCAACCCTGTGAAGGCGCACATCTGCCAACTGCGTATCGCTCAGCCCGAGGACATTCTCCCCCGCCAGTTCATAGGCGCCTGATGTGGGCCTGTCAAGGCAGCCGACAATATTCATCAAAGTTGACTTCCCGGATCCTGATGGGCCCATGACCGCCACATACTCCCCTCTCTCAACGTGAAGGCAGACATCCTTCAGAACCGGGACGGTCATCTTACCCTGGATATAATCTTTATATATATGCTCAAGTTTCAGTATCACAAAAAGCTCCCCCTGTCTCAGCCCTCTTCATCCGCATCAAAAACTTCATCGCTGTCAAGGTCAAATATCGCAGCGCCGGGATCCGAAATATCCTCATCGTCAGAATAGTCTTCCATTCCCATATCATCGCCATCTATACTGTCCATATCTTCAAAGCCATCCATATCTTCCATGCCGCTCATATCATCAAAGTCAGCTGCTTCTTCTGAAAATTCATTGTAGACCACCGGAGCTCCCTCTGTTACCTGCTCCGTCGGATACGCAATATAATCGTCCGCATCCAGGCCATCCGTCACCTCATACTTCATCAGTTCCTCATCAAATTCCCCCAGGGTAATCTCATGTTTCTCGATAACATTGGAGGAATTCGCCAGCCACACGTACGCAGTGCCGTCTTCCTGGATAATATAATAATCCTCCAGCCACAATCCTTCCTTCCTGTCATCCTGCCCTTCGTCCGGCTCCATGTAGACGTGCTGCCCCAGGATCAGTCCCTCGGAGCTTTCCAGCTCCACATAAAAAGCGTAATTCGAAGAACCAGAATCAGAAGACATGCCGCTGTAATAATAGGAATATGTATCCTGTTCTTCCACACTATCTGTATCGACCTCAGTGACAACGCCCTTCCATGTCTGAGTATTATCCACCCGGGAATACACAATAAGCTCGCTGCCGACATCGATCTGAGACAGATTCTGCTCATTGATCTTTCCCTTTATCCTGTAATCACCGGCTGCAAGGATCGTGATATATACATTTTCGCTGCCTGAGCTGCTGTAACCGTTGGAATATGTATCAGTGCTTTCTGAATCGGAGATCTTCTGTATGATCCCTGCCATCTCCGCAGTCACGGTAGCATTCGCGATCGACTCCCGAAGCTGCTCCATCTCCAGCTTCTTGGACTTGATCTCATACTCGCTTTTCTTGATATCATTCTGCGCAGACAAAATGCTCGTCGTCGCCATAAGCTGGTCATCAGAATCGGTAGCGTTCGCTTTCTCCTTTTCATAGGATTCGATGGACTTTTCCGATACCTCGATGTCTCCCTCCGCTTTCTCAATATCGATCTCCGCCTGTGCCAGCTTATCCTCATCCTCCTGGGTATCGTAGACGAACAGGCGCTGACCCGCCTCTACCTCGTCGCCCTCTTCGACAAAGCACTCCTTCACAGTACGGTCATTCTCCAGCTTCACCTCAAGAGTGGCCTGCGGCTCTACCTCACCGCCAAAACGGTTCACGAGTCCGTTGCCGCTGCCAAATCCGGTGATCGCGGATACCTTGTCTACGTACACGGCTTCCTCTGCATCGGAAGAAACCCTCCCTGTCTCACCTTTATCTTCAAAAAAATGATGATACGCACCGTATCCCCCTGCTCCCAGGATGGCCAGAATCAATACGATAACTAATGCTTTTTTCATCAATATACTTCCCTTCGAACAGAATGATTACCCTATCAATATACCACATCTTTTTTTAAAAGTAAGTGCTTTTTTCTTAATACTTAATAAAGACACGAAATTTTCACAAATCATATGCTTTGCTGCTGACCGCCCCGTATTTGCTGTAAGGAATAAAAATGTGCTTTGCACATCCCCGGAAGGATTTCCTAAATTCAGATAAAACAGGGTGCTGCTGCCAGCACCCTGCAATATTTTTCAATAATGTACCAACGGATTTGTCACGTATGCATATGGAGTCAGCTTTGGACGAGCGCCTGCCTCTCTTTTTATCCGAGATTCAGTATCTGTTCCACATAGCTCAAAAACTCCTGAGCCACCAGCGGGAGCTGCCTGTTCTTGTTCCATATCAGGACATACGATGCCATCAATACCGGATTTTTAATTCTTTTGATGCAGATATTTCTATTTTCCGGCAATTCCCCGGCCGCAGCCGGATATATCGCGATTCCCACTCCCTGTTCTGTCAGCTCATACGCATTCATCATATGCGCGATCCTGCACCGTACGATCGGTTCCTTGCCAAACGGCTCAAACCATCCGTTGATCTCCTGAAGTCTTGATTTCCGGGAGGGAATGATCAGGTCGTACGGCGCCAGCCGTTCCAGGTCGATCTCTTCGCCTTCCTCCTGCGCCAGTGGATGACCTGCCGGAATCATTGCAATCCACGGCTCCCTATATACGTGAAGCGCATTTACGCCCTCTGCATTGTAAGGCTCCATAATGATCGCCAGATCGCACAGATCCTGCATAACACGGTACATGACATCATCAGAATTGCCATTCCAGAGATTATACTCAACATGGCGATATTTTTTATTAAATCCCGCGATCCACTCCGAAAACAGCCTGGGAGCATGGCCTTCCACCGTGGCCAGATACAGCGTTCCCTGCAAGCCACGGTTCATATTCCGGATATCTTCCGTGGATTTTTCCACCAGATCAAGTACCTGAACGGCATACTGGCGAAAACGCATTCCTTCCTCCGTAAGCTGCAGCGCATGGGGCTTACGGATAAAGAGCTTTGCTCCAAGCTCCTTTTCCAGATCCTGTATCTGACGGCTGAGCGGCGGCTGTGCAATACAGAGCTTTGCTGCAGCCTGTGTAAAATTCAACTCATTGGCCACCGCGAGAAAATAGCGGATGTGTCTCAATTCCATTGCAACTCTCCTCCTATGTCACCATCATAGCAATCTATTCCCGAAAGTCAACCTTTTTTTATATCACAGGAAGCTTCGTCTCCTATGACACAAAAACGCTGCGCGAGAATGTGCGAAGCACATTTTTGTTCTTTTTCGGGAATATAGCATATAAGCGCTACAGTCGCTTACCGGTTCAGGATGATTGCTGACTTTTGATCGCTTTCAAAACATCCGCTGTTCCATAAAATTCTCATGTGTTGCAGTCTGTTTACATTCTCCACGCAGATGACTGCATCTGAAGCTCACACATATGGCGATATATGCCGGCTTTTTTGCTCAGGTTTTCCGGCGTGCCCTGTTCCGCCACAACGCCGTCCTTTAAGACCACGATCTTATCCGCGTTCGCAATGGTCCTCATGCGGTGGGCGATGATCAGGACGGTTTTGTCTTTGACAAGCGCGGAAAGCGCCGTCTGGATGGCCGTTTCATTTTCCACGTCAAGGGAAGCGGTCGCTTCATCCAGCAGGATGATCGGGGCGTCCTTTAAGAAAGCCCTTGCGATGGAAAGCCGCTGGCGTTCGCCGCCGGAAAGTTCCCTGCCGTTCTCTCCGATCTGCGTCTGATAGCCACCCGGGAGCTTTTCAATAAACGCTTCGCAGTTCGCCATGCGGGCGGCCTGCATGACCTCCTCATCCGTGGCGTCTTTTCTTCCGATGCGGATATTTTCCATAACCGTGTTGTTAAACAGCGTCACATCCTGGAACACAATGGAGTACATCCCCATCAGGGTTTCAGGATCTGTCTCTGACACATCCATGCCGCCAACTGTAATTTTCCCGCTGTCGATATCCCAGAAGCGGGCTGCAAGCCTGGAAACTGTTGTCTTTCCGCCGCCGGAAGGGCCGATCAGCGCAGTAACCTCGCCCTGCTTTGCCGTAAAGCTGACTCCATTCAAAACGCGCTGTCCATCCTGATAAGAAAATTTCACATTATCAAAGGTAATATCACAGCCGTGGTTTGTAAGCTTTTCCGCCCCTGTCTGCATCGGATGGGACAGCACTTCGTCCAGACGTTCACTGTTGATCTCGACAGATATAATGGCTGCAAAATTCTGCAGGGAGATCTGCATGGGATCATAGAGACGCGCCACCAGCATCAGGAACATAAAGAATGTCAGGACACTTAAGTTTTCATCCCCGCCTGCCAGCAGGATACCGCCTGTTAACGCGGTTGTGCCGATCCCGACCTTTAAAATCATCTGGGCAAGGGAAACATAAGCTGCCACAGTAAGCTCAGATACCAATGCATATTTCTCTACCGCTTTAATCTTCTGGTCCAGCCCGGCAAGGTAGCGGTTTCCCGCATTGCTGGATTTCAGATCCCTGGCGGTCTCCAGGCATTCCTGGATCCCGGCCTCCATGTCAAGCTTCAGTCCTGTGGAATGCCGTACCACTTTCTTTTGCACAGAAGAAGACGTACCCACGATCAGGAGGGAAACCGGGATCACCCAGAAGCTTGCCAGCGCCATCCTCCAGTCAAAGAAAAACATGGAAATTCCCATCAGTGTGGTGGAGATCAGGGCGCCGTAAAGCTCCGGGATCCAATGGCTGGAGGCAGTTTCCATGACGGCGCAGTCCCCCATGATATTAGTCGTCAGATCAGACAGGTCTTTCTTGCCGAAAAAGGAAAGCGGAAGTCTGCGGAGCCGTTCGGCAATGGCAGTCCTCCGCACGCCGCTTTCCCGATACGTGGTAAAAAAGGTCGCGTTATACTGGAGATACTGTGTGACTGCGATCAGCGCGAGGATTCCGATGCTGCCCGCAAGATAAACGGCTCTGTGCCCTGCCGGAAGGCCGCCGTCTGACAGATCGCCGATCAGAAGGAAGAGCATCATGGCTGGAAACATCAGGGCGATATTGGAAACAGCGACTAAAACGATTGCCTTAACCATATCTTTTGCACCCTGTCCGGACAGCGCAAATTTATGCTGTAATTTTTCTATCATCGTTTAAGCACCTACCTTCCATTGTATAGAGCGGTTAAACTCCTCATACATCTCTTTATACAATCCGTCTTGTGAAAGGAGCCCTTCATGTGTGCCATATTCCGTCAAGCGGCCATCGTCAAGCACAAAAATTTCATCTGCGTCCGTGACCGTAGAAAGCCGGTGGGCGATCATAATGACGG
>CAYLPF010000033.1:0-3281 GCA_964385485.1 uncultured Lachnospiraceae bacterium
ATCTCATACGGCCTGATCTCAAATGCCACGCTGTTTCCCCTGCATTCCAGCTCCCGTTCCTCTTCCTCCAGCATGTTGCAGAGAACGGCCCGCCGGACCGGCAGTGCAAGCTTCAGGCTGACTGCGCTTCTTCTGTTATAGCATTCATACAGGCGGATGATGACAGCTTCATCCTCTTCCGCACGTTTTACTGCTTCAATCACCACGTTTTCCTGATCCGTCCTGGCGAAGGAAGATGCTTCCGGCAGGCAGCCGCCATCCGTGTCCTTTACAACCGGCAGATATGGATTGTTCAGCAGATACGCCTTTGCCACGGTTTTTCCTTCACGCCAGCCCTTTTCGTGCGGGCACAGGGACCAGATGAAGGAATGGTGTTCCTTATCCGCGTCCGGATTCGGGTAGACGCCTGATTTGAGCATAGTCAGGCCAATGATTCCATGATGAATATCACAGCCATATTTACAGTCGTTCAGGATACTTAATCCATATCCTTCTTCGCTGATATCGATCCATTTATGCGCACATACCTCAAATTTTGCTTCATCCCAGGATGTATTGAAATGAGTGGGCCGTGTCACATTCCCGTACTGGATCTCATACGTCGCGTCATTCGCATGGATATCAACCGGAATATTGCTCCGCAGCAGAATCTGCCGCTCCCGCCAGTCGATCTCATTGCGTATATCGATCTGGTACAGATCGCGGTAAAAATATAAATACTGGGTAATGACAGAATCCAGATACTTCCGCTCTATGCGGATACAGCCGCGAAGCGGCCCTGTTTCCGTCACGTCGATCGAAGATACATCATCCACTTCCCAGGCCTTTTCCTTATAATAATGGTTGATCTCCCATGCGTCAAAATTGTGCGGGCGATCCTCATAGCTCATGATCACATTCGCGCAGGCATCCTCCGGAAGCAGCTCGCGTCCCGCCAGCCTGTCATAAATTCTGGAAAACTGTCCCTTTTCATTCAGCTCTACAAGAAAATACGGGGTCTCCGCGCCATACCTGCTGATGCGGAGCGTTCTCTGTCCTGCTTTCTCACGATCTGTTTCTGCGCTGTCCGTTCCTGTACTTTCTATACTGTTCTTTTCTGCACTGTCTGTTCCCGTACTGCCCGGTTCTGCGCTGTCCGTCTTTGCCTGCCCTGCAGTCACCTCAAAGGTTTTATACCCTTTCGGGGGAATGTCCTCTGCGACAGCAAAAAAACCTTCTTCTACCGGCTGAAGCTCCAGGTCCGCAGACCCGCTGCTCAGATACAGCGTACGGCCTGCAGCTCCAACGCCCGCTTTTTCAACCATCTCCCCGGACAGCAGAAGCGGCGCGGGCACGCTCCGGCTGTTCGGATTAAAGATCACCACAGCGCCCTTTTTCCCTTTGATCTGTAATGTCAGAGCGGATAATGCGGCTTTTGTAAGCTCTTCTGCCGAAGCAAATAGAGTCCGGTACTCTTCCCGGGAGTCCTCATACACCTCTTTGATGGAGGAACCCGGAAGGATATCATGGAACTGGTTACGGAGCAGGATCTCCCAAATGTCATCCAGTCTCTTTTTAGGATAGGAGAAGCTGCCTGCCAGGCCTGCAAGGACGCTGTAAAGCTCCAGATTCATGCAGGCAAATTCTGCGCGGCGGTTGAAACGTTTATTCCTCGCCATAGAGGTATACGTGCCGCGATGGTATTCCAGATATAATTCGCCAACCCAGCGCGGCAATTCCTTTTTCCCGGCAACCTCTTTTTCCAGCTTTTCAAAAAAGCCGCGGACTGTAGACGGAACCGTCTGCGGGCAGCCCGGTATCCCACGGGACAGGCGTCTCTGGTTTTCCAGCATTTCACGGGTTGTCCCGCCTCCGCCGTCTCCATAGCCGCAGGCCATCAGCACCTCGCTGTTCAGACCCTTCTGGCTGTAGCGCTGCCAGCTTCCCATCACCTGGGATGCGTTTAAGTTTCCATTATATGTCGTAAAATGTTCTGTTTCTGTGCCGCCTTCCACCGCGCCTGCGCCATAGTCACGCGTCGGGATAAAATGCGTCAGGACCGCTGTCCCATCGATCCCTTCCCAGAGAAACGTATCATACGGCATTTTGTTTCTTTCGTTCCAGCTGATCTTCGTTGTCATGAAATACCGGATCCCACACTTTCTCATGATCTGAGGAAGCGCGGCAGAATATCCGAATACATCCGGCAGCCACAAAACCCTGCACTTCACTCCAAACTCCTGCCAAAAGAAACGTGTGCCATACAAAAACTGCCTTACAAGAGCTTCACCGGAAGCCAGATTGCAGTCAGCCTCTACAAACATCCCGCCTTCCGCCTCCCAGCGGCCCTGGGCGATCCTCTCACGGATCTGTTCATACAGATCCGGAGCCTGTTCCTTTACATATTTATAGAGCTGCGGCTGGCTGGACATAAAACGGTACTCCGGATACTGGCGCATCAGCTCCAGGACAGTCGAAAAGCTGCGTACCGCTTTATCCCGCGTGACGCGCAATGTCCAAAGCCAGGCCACGTCAATATGCGTGTGGCCGACACAGTACACTCTGGCGTCCCCTCTGCCGCAGCATTTCCCATAGAACTCCTCATCCAGATATCCCTGCGCTGACCGAAGGCTCTCAAAAAATTCAGATGAATATGGCTTCCGCAGATCCAGAAGATTCAGGGACGCATGCAAATGCTTCAATATCAGGAGATACTCTGCCTGATCCGGCCGAAGAAGCCTTGCCACCTCATAAGGAACATGCAGATCATAATAATATTTCTCAATCTCCGGCTCTGCTGCCTTGATCTCAGAATCGAGTCGCAGCGAAAAATTATGGTCTCCCGTAAATGCAGACATAAGAATCCGGAATTTCTCTCCGCCCGAAGCATTCTCCGTCAGCAAAAGCTCCCGATGGTTCACATCCAGTCCCATCCTGCGTTCTCCATTCACATAAACCAGAAATTGCGGATTGATCGCATCCCAATCCCATTCACGGCCAGTCCGAAGTTCATAAACGACCTTTTTGCCCGTCCAGTCCTCCGGTATCACAATCTCAGCCGCGAAATAAAAATATGCTCTGTGCCCGCCCCAGACCTCACGGGATGTCATAACCTTCCATTCGCCCGTATCCCCGAAAAGATCTGCTTCCATCTTTTCATCGGTCTGCAGCATCCGGTATTCTGTGACAGGCCGGCTGTCACTGTAAATCAAGGCTTTCACATCTTCAATCAGCTTACATACATGCTCCTTCATCAAAAACATAATTGTCTCCTCCTGCCAGTCGTACGGGTATTTTACTGC
>CAYLPF010000033.1:3381-10354 GCA_964385485.1 uncultured Lachnospiraceae bacterium
GTTTAAAATGTGATCGAATAGCCCATATAGTCCATGACAAATTCGCAGAATACGGAATTTGCCCAGGAAAACCATGGCCTTGTAAACCGTTTTGGATCGTCCGCCATGACAGATTCATGCATCAGGCACGTATCTGCATCACTCTGGCATAATATTTCAAAGATCCGCTGTTTTTCTTCTCTTGAATCCGAAGTGATCCCCTGCATACAGAGGGCGATCGTCCACACATAGCCGCAGGGCGTATGCGGGCTTCCGATTCCCTGCAGGCAGCTTCCTCTGTAATAATATGGATTCTCCTCACTCAGGATCACTTTGCGCGTATTCTGATACCGCTCGCTGCTCTTCTTGCAATACCCAAAATATGGCATAGAAAGCAGGCTGGGCAGGTTGGCATCGTCCATTATATTATATTGTCCGAATCCATCCACTTCATATGCATAAAATTCCGGTTTCCGCTCCGGCACAATGGCATATTCCTCTACAGCATCCCGGATCTCTTCGGAAAACGCCAGCGTTTCTTTTGCGAAAGCGTGATCTCCGTAAACCGCCTCCGCAATTTCTGACAGCTCCGCAAGCACAACGGAAGCCAGCATATTTGAAGGGATCAGATAGCCATATGTACATGCGTCGTCGCTCGGCCGGAAACCCGACCAGGTGAGCCCGATATTTCCTTTGACGAGGGCGCCTTTTCCGTTTCTTGACAGCGTATCCGTATAGACACATTTTTTCCGTTCAAATATATAATCTGAATTTTCCTCATGGTTCTGTTCCGTTCGGAATACTGCCATCGCGGTACCGGCAGCCTGCATCCACGTCCCGTCAAACTGTTCCGTACAGCCTGTATTTTTCCATAAAAGATAGGAAAGCTGGAATGGAAAGCATACGGAATCTATCTCATATTTCCGCTCCCACAGCTCCGGTTTCATCTGTGTATGGTCATCCTGGAATCCATTGCCATTCGCGCTTTCATTAAATGCGTTTGCATACGGATCGATCAGAATACATTCCATCTGGCGCCGGATCAGCTTCACCAGCAGTTCCCTGATCCCCGGCTCTTCTTTTGCAAATAACAAAAACGGACGAAGCTGGCAGGAGGAATCCCTCAGCCACATAGCGGGGATATCCCCTGTAATGACAAATACAGATCCATCCTCCTGCCTTCTGATCGTTGTTTCCAATGTGTTGGAAATACAATTGTCAAACAGCTTTGCCAGCTTATGTTCCGATCCAAATTCTTTTCTGACTCTCTCTGTCATGTCCGTAATTGCTTTATATCTGTCTTTTTCACTCATCTTCCAATTGGATCCTCACAATTTTTTATCTGTCTTTACCGGATCATCCCTTATCAGCACCGGAAAGGCTGAAGCCCTTCGACATCCATTTCTGCGTGATCACATACAAAATAATGGACGGCAGCGTGTAGATGATCGAGTAAGCCGCAAGTTCCCCGTACGCGACTGAATGCTGGCTGAAGAACTGATACAGCATGATGGAAGCCGGATACTTTTCACTGCTGGAAAGAAGAATAAAAGGTACAAAGAAATTACCCCAGCAGCCCGAAAAAGTATAAATTCCCACTGTAAATACTCCCGGCAGCATCAGCGGCAGGATCACTCTCCGGATCCCGTCCAGCCGGGAAGCGCCGTCCACCCAGGCTGCCTCTTCCAGGGAAATCGGTACAGAATCCATGAAATTTTTCATCATCCAGATTGCATATGGCATGGATGAAGCTGTCATAAACAGAATAATTCCTGCCCTGTTATCATACAGGCCGATCGACACAAAGATTCGGAATACCGGCACCATGACCGTTGTGATCGGCAGGGAATTCATAAAGAGGATCGTCAGCATAAACATCTTTTTATGCTTCATCTCATACCTCGACAGTGAATAAGCAGCCAGTCCCGCCAGCAATACTACCAGGACCGCCGTTCCCAGCGCCATGATCAGTCCGTTTCCAAAAGACCTCAGATTTGTCGTCTTCGTCAGTATTGACCGGAAATTTCCAAGAGTCATATTCGGCCAGCTTGCCGCCAGAGAGGCGTTCGTATCCAGGGAGGCCAGGATCACCCATGCGAGCGGCAGAACAAAAAGGACAGCCAGAACAACCAGAACTGCATATGCGATTATCTTATCTCTTTTTTCTCTCATAGCTTAGTCCCCCACCTGATCTTTCTGTATTTTTACATAGAACAGACTGAATATCACACCGATACCAAGTATGATCATGGAAATAGCTGTTCCATATCCAAGCTCGTAGTTCTTAAACGCACGGATATACATGAATATCGGAAGTGTCTGTACGGTGGTTCCCGTCATTGAGTACACCATTCCGAATGTTCCCAGTGTTGACAGCGTGATCAGCATGGTATTTGTCATGATCGTATCCTTAATGATAGGAATAACAATATGGAACAGGGTCTGCAGCCGTCCCGCGCCATCGATCTGCGCGGATTCCTCCACGTCCCCTGAAACGTTATCCAGCGCCGACTGATATACCATCATGGAAAAAGCGGTTCCATGCCAGATATTTGCCAGCACAACGGAGATCAGCGGATGTGAGAACAGCCAGGAGATCCTGCCGATACCGACCATCCCCAGCATTGCGTTCAGAGTACCTTTATCTGTGAAAAAGGTGTACGCGCAGAGCGCCGCCACCATTTCCGGCATTACCCAGCCTGCCAGGACGACAGAACCTACCACCTTACGGAAAATATGATTCTTTTCCTTCATCAAAAGCGCGATCACGAATCCTAACACCGTCTGCCCCGCTACGGAGCCGATCACGAAGATGATCGTTGTCACAATGCTGGTGCTGACCGCCGAATCCGACAGCATACGTTTATAATTGTCCAGCCAGACAAACTGCTGGTTTGCCGCCGCGGAACCGGTCAGGGCCAGATTCGTGAACGAGTAATATATTGTAAGGATAATCGGCCATATAAAGAACAGGGCCATGATCAGCAAAGCCGGAAGCAGATACATATATTTGGATAAGCCTCTGGACTTTTTCTCATTAGACATTCTTTTTCCCCCTTCACCCAAAATAAGCAGGGCCGTATGCACCCTTGCCAGCCGGTCTGCAAAGACCGGCCCGTCAGATATAATACGGCCCCTTCCCTTCAGAATAATCTGCTTACTGGACGCAGTCTGCGCCTACTACCGCTTCCACACTCGTCTTGAAATCAGCCATTGCCGATTCCACTGCCGTGTCATTTCTCACGATCGTATCTACCATCTCATAAATATAAGAAGATACCTTTGAATAGTTCTCATTATGCGGACGGAAGCTTGCGGTTTCAGACATTGCAGTCGCTTCGTTTACATACAGCTTGGAGCTGTACTCCTCATAATCCATCATGTCATTTCTGGTCGCGAGGTTTCCGCTGCCTGTCAGATACTGAATATAATTGTCAGACTTCATGAGCTCTTTGATGAATTCGAATCCAAGATCCTTTTCCTCAGAGTTTTCTGCGATTGCCCAGCTCCAGCCGCCAGACATTGTCACATAGCCGTCGCCGTTCTGCTTCGGCATCTGGGCAAATCCAAGCGCGTCAGTCAGAGTGTCATCGCTGTAGCCCTGCATCGGATAGCTTCTGCTCTCAAGATAGTCTGCATAGCCCCAGCTTCCGTTCAGGTACATACCAAGCTTTGCCGTTGACATATAGAGGTTCGCATATTCCCAGTCGCTTGCGTCAAATACCTCAGAAAGTGTGCCGATATAGCCCTCGCTCTTGCACGTCGCAATAAAGTTCAGAGAATCCTGGATCCCCTGCCCTGTCACGTTCCAAACGCCCGTGCTCTCATCAACAAGGGTCTCGCCGGTTCCGTAAAGAAGCATTTCAAAGGTATTCATGCTCGTAGCTTCTGCTTCTGTATTGCTGACTGCCATCCAGATCGGGACAACGTCTTCGCCGCAGTTTTCTTTGATTGCTGCGCATGCGTCAAGAATGTCCTGCCAGGTTTCCGGCTGCCATTCTCTTCCGAGTCCTGCCGCTTCCATCACGTCCCTGTTATACCAGAGTCCCCGCACATCCGTGCTGACCGGAACTGCGTATGTATTGCCGTCGCTTCCTCTTGTACCTTCCTTCAGGGACTCGATGATCGCGCTGTCCCATTCCTCCCAGCCTTCTACATAAGAACTGAGGTCCGCCACATAACCTGCCGCCACGTCTGTGTTAAGCTGGAATGTATCCTCAAAAAATACATCCGGGCAGGTAGACGGATCCTGCATCTCTACCTGGAGCCTTGTGAAATAGTCGCTGTCGCTTGCCACGATCGTCTGCAGCTCCAGTTCTACTTCATCCTTTTTCTCCCAGTTCTCATAAGAATCCATGATCCATTTGTACATGTAATTCTCTTCTCCGGTGTCATCTCCGTCCCTGTAAGCAATAACCAGCTTTGTCTTGCCCTCTTCTGCCTGTGCCACACAGCCTGCTCCCAGCAAAGATACTGCCATCGTTGCTCCCAACATCAGTGATAAAACCTTTTTCTTCATGTTCTTTCTTCCTTTCTATAAAAATATTACATTTGCGCAAATGATATAATATATTGAATATATTATTTGTGTCATTTGCGGTTTCATGTAATTAAAATATATTATTCAGCCCCCTTTTTGTCAATAAAAAAACTGCCTTCCCTGTATTTTTCGTCGCTTTTGCAGGTTTTGGCAGTCTGTTTTTTGCTATATTGCACATATCATTTATATATCATTTCGTGGCTGTATGATACGGAACGGGACAATGATATTTCCTTTTATGCTTTCCCCGTCAATAATACGGATAATCGTCTCTACCGCTTTCACCCCCATCTCTCTTTCATTCTGTTTCGCGTGAATAAAACCGTACTCGCCATAGATTTCTCCCACCCCGTCAAAGGATACGATTTCCCGCATAATTCCCATCGACCGCATGGTGTGGATAAGAAGAATACTGAGTTTATACTCCACCGCCAGGAACGCGTCACAGTCAATATTGGATCGGATCGCTTCCTTGATCTCACTGAAATCAAAATCCATATACTCTTCCGTTTCATCCTCAGGCGCAGGATGATATCCGCTGATCTCCATCACACGGCCTTTGACGCCGTCCACATCCACAATGCCATCCACAAATCCTTCGTACCGCTCCCGTATGGTCGGAGTTCCCACGGAAGAATGTGAAACAAAGCAGAGATTTTTATTGCCCCGCCGGATCAGGAGCTGAGTCAGCTCACGGGCGGCCTGATAGTTGTCCGTTTTTATACAGGGAATGGAAATTCCCTGCATCTGACGGTCAACCAATACCATGGGAAAGTGATTCAGGGCCAACTGTATGATCGTCGTATTATATGACTCATCCTGTGCGCACATCAGGATCAGTCCCTGCGCCCCCAGTTCCACCGCACTTTGAATTGCCCTGTTTTCCTCCTCTATGCTCCCGTAGGTACAGCGCAGAAGCATATTGTAGTCTCGTTTCCGGCATTCCTGTTCAATGCTCTTTAACAGCTCGCTGCCGAAATCGCTGCTGAAGCAGTCCAGGATCACTCCCAGGATTTTTTTCTTTCGCTCCGTTCCGCTTATACAGACCATATCCGCCGGAGCCTGCGGCGTCACCTCAGCCCCTTCCCGCTCCGCTGCCTGCACCGTGCCTTTACTTTCTTCTGCCTTTTCCTTCTCTTCCTGGTTTTTTACAAAAGAACCCCGGCCGGGCATTCGTGTGATAAGCCCCTGCTCCGCAAGCATTTCCAACGCTCTTTTGCTGGTGATCCGGCTGGCGCCATATGACAATGCCAGTTCCTTTTCGGAGGGCAGCCGCTCCCCCGGCTGATACTGCCCGTCAGAAATCGCCTGCAGGATATCATGGTATATCTTTTCATATAAAAACTCTTTTTCTCTGGTCATTTCTTCCTCCGCCCCATTTTCATCTGCCTTTACAACGTCTGCAGGGCATCTGCCAGCGCAGCAAACTGCTCCAGCGTCAGCGCCTCTCCCCGGATATTTTCCGGCAGCCCAGCTTTTTCCAGCGCTGCCGCTATCTCCTCTTTCTCAAAAGACAGCTCAGGGGAATTCTTAAGGCCGTTCAGCAATGTCTTCCGGCGCTGATGAAAGGAAGCCCGGATCAGCGCGAATAAAAGCTTTTCATCCCGGACGTGCATCGGAGGCTCCGGATACCTCCTGAGACGGATGACGGCGCTGCCGACGCCCGGCCTCGGGATAAAACAGTTCGGCGGCACATTTGCCGCAATATAAGGTTCTGCATAATATTGAACCGCCAGAGACAAAGCTCCGTAATCCTTCGTCCCCGGGCCTGCCTGCATCCGCAAAGCGACCTCCTTTTGTACCATCACTGTAACACTGTCCACCGGCACATGGCTCTCGAACAGCCCCATGATAATGGGCGTCGTAATATAATACGGCAGATTTGCCACGACTTTGATCGGCCTGCCGCCGTTCTTTTCCCGGGCGATCGCGGCGATATCCGTCTTTAAAATATCCTGGTTCAGAACCGTTACATTATCATAACCTGCCAGCGTTTCCTGCAGAATAGGGAGCAGATTACGGTCGATCTCCACTGCGGTCACTTCCCGGGCCGCCTCCGCCAGATACTGCGTCATTGTTCCGATCCCCGGTCCGATCTCCAGCACAAAATCCTCCTTCGAAATCTCCGCCGCCGCTATGATCTTATCCAGCACATGGGCATCGATCAGAAAATTCTGTCCGAATTTTTTCCGGAAATTAAAGCCATGCCTCTGTATTACCTCTATCGTTTTCTGCGGGCTTGAAAGCTTGTCCATATATTTCTCCGTTCCCTCTGTAGTGATTGGTTTCCGCAAGGATCATATTCCCCGCTGCTCTGCTGTATTACAAGCCTGATACTGCGGCGTTACACGCCTGATGCCGCGCTGCCCGCAGCAATCGGCTTTCATATATCGCTGCGCCTGCAAAGCAGGAATGGAAGTTTAGAATAAACCCGCAGCGCATTCTGATACGTCG
>CAYLPF010000034.1:0-6018 GCA_964385485.1 uncultured Lachnospiraceae bacterium
TGGAACTATCCCCGGGAAGAACCCGCGGGGGCGTCCGCTTAGGGACAGTTCCGATCCAGACCGTTATATACAACAGCGAGGGAAAACATGGCAACCTGGAATACCCGCGGCCTGCGCGGCTCCACGCTGGAGGAGCTGATCAACCGCACAAATGAAATATATCTTGAGAAGGGGCTGGCGCTGATCCAGAAGGTTCCGACTCCGATCACACCAATAAAAATCGATAAAGAAAGCCGGCATATCACGCTGGCGTATTTTGAACAGAAGAGTACAGTGGATTATATCGGCGTTGTGCAGGGGATCCCCATATGCTTCGATGCGAAGGAGTGTACTGTGGATACCTTTGCGCTGCAGAATATACACCCTCATCAGGTGGAGTTTATGACGCAGTTTGAAAAACAGGGAGGGATTGCTTTCCTGATCCTGTTTTTCAGCATGCGAAATGAACTGTTCTACCTGCCCTACGCGGACATGATGAAATTCTGGAACAGGGCGCAGACGGGCGGCCGAAAGAGCTTTCGATATGAGGAACTGGATCAGAATTATTATATCCAGCCGAAGAACGGTCTCCTTGTTCCGTATCTTGAGACGCTTCAGCGCGACCTTGACGCAAGGGATTGACAAGAGGGTATGAAATCCGTATAATTTTTAAATAATTTTACATGGCAGCGAAGCAGCGCTTTAAATTAATAAAGCAAAATTCCGGGTAAGACGGCACATATTCTGCCTGCCGCGGATACCCGGGAAAGGAAGATGTATTCATGCAGAAGATTTTACATACGCCGGATGGCGTCAGAGATATTTACAGCAGAGAATGTGAGCAGAAGCTGGCGCTCCAGGAAAAACTCCATACGGCGATCAGATCCTACGGCTATCGCGATATTGAGACGCCTACCTTCGAATACTTCGACGTATTCAGCAAAGAGATCGGTACGATCCCCTCACGGGAACTGTACAAGTTTTTTGACCGGGAGGGAGAAACGCTGGTGCTGCGCCCTGATTTCACGCCATCGATCGCCCGCGCCGCGGCGAAGTATTTTCTCAACGAAAATATGGCGATCCGCCTGACGTATCTTGGGAATACATTTATCAACAATTCAAGTTACCAGGGGCGGCTGAAGGAGACGACACAGATCGGGGGCGAGCTGATCGGCGATGACAGCGCGGATGCCGATGCAGAGGTCATTGCGCTGGTGGTTCAGATGCTTTGTCTGGCAGGCCTTCAGGAATTTCAGATCAGCATTGGCCATGTGGGATTTTTCCATGCGCTGGCACAGGAAGCCGGGCTGGAGGAAGCTGTCATAGATGAGCTGAAGGAGCTGATCACGAACAAGAACACCTTCGGCGTCCAGAAGCTTTTATCCGGACAGAATATCAGTGACGATCTGAAGGAAGCCTTTGCGTCGCTGACTGGCCTGTTCGGCACGGAAGAAGCGATCGAACGCGCAGAGAAGCTTACGAAAAATCCGGACGCACTGGCAGCCCTTGGCCGCCTGAGCAGCATATGGAATACGCTGAAGCTTTACGGCGTGTCAAAGTACGTATCCTTCGATCTTGGAATGCTCAGCCGGTATATGTATTACACAGGAATTATTTTCCGGGGCTATACCTTTGGCACGGGAGATGCCGTGATCAAGGGCGGACGGTATGACGGTCTGCTGAAACATTTCGGGAAGGATGCCCCGGCTGTGGGCTTTGTGGCAGTGATCGACCAGCTTCTGAGCGCTCTGTCCAGACAGAATGTGACGCAGAAGATAGAGGGTAGCCACTGTATGATCATCTATGAGAGCGAAAAGCAGGCTGAGGCGATCGGGAAGGCGTCGGAGCTTCGCGGCAAGGGCATCGACGTGGAGCTGGTACGCGTCACACCGCAGCGCACGCGGGAAGACTGCCGGAATTACGCGAAGGCAGTATCCTGTACGCTTGTCGTTGAATTATAAGGAGTCCGGACTACCATGAAGAATGAAGAGAGATATCTGACATTTGCCCTGACAAAAGGGCGGCTTACAAAAAAAACGATGGAGCTGTTTGAGCAGATCGGGATCTCATGCGAGGAGATGAAGGATCCGGATTCCCGCAGGCTGATCTTTGTAAATGAAGAATTAAGGCTTAAATTTTTCCTGGCCAAGGGACCGGATGTGCCGACATATGTGGAGTATGGCGCGGCGGATATCGGGATCGTCGGACGGGATACGATACAGGAGGAAGGCCGTAAGGTGTATGAGGTGCTTGATCTGGGCTTTGGAAAGTGCCGTATGTGTGTCTGCGGTCCGGAATCCGCACGCGGGAAGCTGAACGGGCAGGAACTGATACGTGTCGCGACAAAATATCCGCACATCGCAAAGGATTATTTCTATAATCAGAAGAACCAGACTGTGGAGATCATTAAACTGAACGGCTCCATTGAGCTGGCTCCCATTGTGGGGCTTTCAGAGGTTATCGTTGATATTGTGGAGACAGGATCCACGCTGCGGGAAAACGGGCTTGTAGTACTCGAGGAGGTCTGCCCGCTGTCGGCCAGGGTCATCGTAAACCCGGTGAGCATGCGGATGGAGAATGAGAGGATCACAAAGCTTCTGTCAAAGCTGAACCAGGTGCTGTCGAAGGACGTGGTGTCCGTGACAGCGGGTATGTGAGCTTGCATAAAACAATATTTCGGACTGGCGCTTTGGCAGGCGGCAGACAGATTTGGTAAGAGGAGTGGGAAAATGCAGATCATAAGATTAACGAACGAGACGAAAAAAAATATTCTGGAGAAGCTTATAAAGCGAAGCCCTTCCAGCTATCAGGGCTATGAGGAACGGGTAAATGAGATCATACGGAATGTGAAGGAAAAAGGCGACGAGGCCGTTTTTGCCTATACGAAGCAGTTTGACGGCGTGTCGGTCACGCCGCAGAATGTCAGGGTCACTGATGCGGAGATCGACGAGGCGTACGGGCAGGTGGACCAGAGACTTCTGGATGTCATCCGAAAAGCGCTTTTTAATATCCGCAGCTATCATGAAAAGCAGAAGAGATACAGCTGGTTTGACAGTACGGAGAACGGCACGATGCTGGGACAGAAGATCACTCCGCTCGCCACGGTGGGCGTGTACGTGCCTGGCGGCAAGGCGGTATATCCGTCCTCCGTACTGATGAATGTGGTACCGGCAAAGGTAGCGGGAGTAAAACGCATAGTGATGACGACTCCTCCGGGCAGGGATGGGAAAATTCCATCTTCTACGTTAGTTGCAGCCCATGAGGCCGGCGTTGATGAGATCTATAAGGTGGGAGGCGCTCAGGCGATCGCGGCTCTTGCCTTTGGGACAGAGAGTATCCCGAAGGCGGATAAGGTGACCGGCCCGGGGAATATTTACGTGGCTCTGGCCAAGAAGGCGGTCTATGGGCATGTCAGCATAGATTCCGTTGCCGGGCCGAGTGAGATCCTGGTGCTGGCGGATGAGACCGCCAATCCGCGGTATGTGGCGGCGGATCTGCTTTCCCAGGCGGAGCATGACGAGATGGCTTCCGCGATCCTGGTGACGACCAGCGAAAAGCTGGCCAGGGCTGTTTCAGAAGAGATCGATATCTTTTTGAAGACACTTTCCAGGGCGGAGATCATCCGGAAGTCTCTGGATCAGTATGGTTTTATCCTGCTGGCTGATAACCTTGAGGATGGGATCGATGCAGTAAACGCCATAGCCTCCGAGCATCTGGAGATCGTGACAAAGGATGCCTTTCAGGTGATGACGAAGATCCGAAATGCCGGTGCGATCTTCATCGGTGAATACAGCAGCGAGCCGCTGGGTGATTACTTCGCGGGGCCGAACCATATACTTCCGACGAACGGCACAGCGAAATTCTTCTCGCCGCTGTCTGTGGACGATTTTGTCAAAAAGTCAAGTATTGTATATTATTCCAGAGAGGCGCTGGAACCGATACATGAGGATATTATCGCATTTGCCGAGGCGGAGCAGCTTACGGCGCACGCGAATTCGATCCGGGTGCGTTTCGAGGAGAAATGACCGGAATCTGATCACAGTGTATTTCGGGCAGAAACGATTTAAATCTGATCCGGGTGCGTTTCAAGGAGAAATAATGCGGAAGGAATGGAGATAAGACATGAACAGAGTTGCTGAGGTTTGCAGGAACACGAAGGAAACGCAGATCCGTGTACGTCTGAATCTGGACGGGACGGGACAGTATCATGTAAATACCGGCGTTGGTTTTTTTGACCATATGCTGGAGGGTTTTGCCCGCCACGGACTGTTTGACCTGGAGGTGAGGGTACAGGGCGACCTTCACGTGGACTGCCATCACACGATAGAGGACACCGGGATCGTGCTGGGACAGGCGATCCGGGAAGCTGTGGGAGACAAGAAGGGGATCCGCCGCTATGGCAGCAGGATACTGCCGATGGATGAGGTGCTGGTGCTCTGCGCACTGGACCTTGGCGGCCGTCCGTATTATCGCTCTGACGCGGAATTTCCCGCCGGGAAGATCGGTGCGATGGATACGGAGATGGTGCGGGAATTTTTCTATGCGGTTTCATATTCCGCCGCAATGAATCTGCATTTTAAGATGCTGGAGAGCGGCAACAGCCATCACATGGCGGAGGGTATGTTCAAAGCCTTTGCAAAGGCTCTGGACGAGGCAGTGAGCTTTGATGACAGAATTACGGATGTCCTCTCTACGAAGGGGACGATCTGAGGAGGCGCGATATGAAACAGAAAGAATTGCTGGTACCGCTTTATCTGAAAAACGGAAAGGCCGTCTGCGGGATCGCCGATCCGACGCCGTATGAGGACGGGGATGCGTTTCGTCTGGCGGCAGCGTACGACAATGCAGGAGCGGATGCGCTTCTCGTATTTGACCTGTCTACGGGTGATTCGGAACATGATGCTTCTATCGGGCTGATCAAGCGTATTGCGCAGTCTGTGGATGTCCCACTGTACGGAGGCGGCAATATCCGCCGGCTGGAGGACGTGAAGAAGCTGATCTACGCGGGATGCCGCAGGGTATTTCTGAATTTTTCAAAAGAGGAGAATGTGGAGCTTGCCCATGAGGCGTCAGGCCGTTTTGGCGCGGAGAGGATACTGGCCTGTGTGGGGACACAGGAAGAGCTTGCCATAGCACATGCCCATGATGAGCTGCTCGGCGGGATGGTGCTGCTGGACATAGCCCTGGCAGATACATGGATGAATGAATACGCATCAGGACACGAGACGGATGATCTGTCAGCCGCACTCTATTGCATGACAGATTCCTTTGACGCATCGCAGGCCGGAGGAATTCTGGCTATTGCCGGAATCTCAGGGATCTGCGCGTCAGAATTCATGGCTTCTGAATCTAATATAATGGAAGCAAAACACAGCCTTCTGGAAAAAGGAATTCCGGTCAATACGTATGAGTCCTCCCTTTCCTGGGATGAGATCAGGACGAACAGCGACGGTATGCTCCCTGTAGTGGTGCAGGATTACAAAACGCAGGAAGTGCTGATGGTAGCGTATATGAATCAGGAGGCTTTTGATATGACGCTGCGGACGGGGAAGATGACGTACTGGAGCCGCAGCAGGAACGAACTCTGGATAAAGGGGCTGACCTCCGGACATTTTCAGTATGTAAAAGAGCTGCGTATCGACTGCGACAATGATACGCTGCTGGCAAAGGTGTCCCAGGTGGGAGCTGCCTGCCATACAGGAAACAGGAGCTGTTTTTACCGCACTGTCATGAAAAAGGAGTACGATGATACAAATCCACTGAAGGTATTTGAGGACGTTTTCCATGTGATCCTGGACCGGAAGGAGCATCCGAAGGAAGGCTCCTACACGAACTATCTTTTCGACAAGGGAATCGACAAGATCCTGAAAAAGGTGGGAGAAGAGGCTACGGAGATCGTGATCGCGGCGAAAAATCCGGATCCGGAGGAGATCAAATACGAGATCTCGGATCTCCTGTACCACATCATGGTGCTGATGGCGCAGCGCGGCATATCCTGGGAAGACATCACGAAGGAACTGGCGCGCAGGTAAAGAATGG
>CAYLPF010000034.1:6118-10324 GCA_964385485.1 uncultured Lachnospiraceae bacterium
CGCGGCATATCCTGGGAAGACATCACGAAGGAACTGGCGCGCAGGTAAAGAATGGTTATTATTATTCTGAAGTATTATCTGGTACTATGAAGGCGATATGCTGATCATTCTCGTATATGTGTAGTGAAAGCACTAAGATAAGAGGGAAAAATGAGAAAACTAGCTTTAAATGACGAAATTTTGCTTAGTGTAGAGAAGCCCGCCCGCTACATCGGCGGCGAGGTGAACTCAGTTATGAAGGATAAGGACAGGATCGACATCCGGTTTGCCATGTGTTTTCCGGATGTGTACGAGATCGGGATGTCCCATCTTGGCATTCAGATCCTTTATGATATGTTTAACAGCAGGGAGGATGTCTGGTGCGAACGCGTTTATTCTCCCTGGGTGGATCTGGACAGGATCATGCGGGAAGAGAAGATCCCCCTGTTCGCGCTGGAATCCCAGGATCCGGTGAAGGATTTCGATTTTCTGGGGATCACGCTGCAGTATGAAATGTGTTATACAAATATCCTGCAGATCCTGGATCTGAGCGGTATCCCGCTCATGGCATCGCAGCGCGGCGAGGAGCATCCCATCGTGATCGGAGGCGGACCCTGTGCCTACAATCCGGAACCCCTGGCTGATTTTTTTGACGTTTTTTATATCGGGGACGGAGAGACCGTCTATGATAAGTTCCTGGATCTGTATAAGGAATGCCGTGCGGCGGGTCTGTCACGGCAGGATTTTCTGAGAAAGGCATCGAAAATCCCCGGAATCTATGTGCCGTCCCTGTATGAGGTCACCTATAAGGAAGACGGTACGATCGCGTCCTTCTCCCCGAAAGAAGAGGGCGTTCCCGCTGTTATCCAGAAACAGGTGGAGATGAATATGACAGATGCGCCGTATCCCGAGAAGCCTGTGGTTCCATTTATCAAGGTGACGCAGGACCGCGTTGTCCTGGAACTCCAGCGCGGCTGCATCCGCGGCTGCCGCTTCTGTCAGGCCGGGATGCTGTACCGTCCCACAAGGGAGCGCAGCCTCGAGGTACTGAAGGAGCATGCGTACAAAATGCTGAAAAATACAGGGCATGAGGAGATTTCCCTGAGTTCCTTAAGCTCCAGCGATTACAGCGGCCTGGAGGGGATCGTCACCTTCCTGATCGATGAATTCCGGCAGCAGTGCATTAATATTTCCCTGCCTTCCCTCCGTATCGACGCCTTTTCTCTGGATGTCATGGGGAAGGTGCAGGATGTCCGCAAGAGCAGCCTGACCTTTGCTCCGGAGGCCGGCTCACAGAGGCTTCGGGACGTGATCAATAAGGGGCTTACGAAGGAAGTGATCCTGGACGGTGCGGATAAGGCGTTTCATGGCGGCTGGAATAAGGTCAAGCTGTATTTTATGCTGGGGCTCCCTACGGAGACGGAGGAGGACCGGAAGGATATCGCACATCTGGCGAACGATATTGCGGTAAAGTATTATGAGATCCCGAAGGATCAGAGAAACGGCAAATGCCAGATCACGGTAAGCACCTCCTTCTTTGTCCCGAAGCCCTTTACGCCGTTTCAGTGGGCTTCCATGCATCATCCCGGAGATTATCTCGGCTTTGCGAAGACAGTCAACCATGAGATCAGGGAAATGCTGAACCAGAAGAGCATCCGGTACAACTGGCACCAGGCGGATGAGACGCTGCTGGAGGGGGTATTTGCCCGGGGTGACCGCAGGATCTCAAGGGTGATCCTGGAGGCGTACCGTCTCGGCGCACTTTATGATGCCTGGACGGAATACTGGAACTTTGAGAGGTGGGTACAGGCCTTTGACAACTGCGGTATTCAAATGGATTTCTATACGATACGTGAACGCAGTCTGGATGAAGTATTCCCCTGGGATTTCATCGATATCGGAGTTACAAAAGCGTTTCTCAAGCGGGAATGGGAGAACGCGCTTAAGGAGACCGTTACGCCAAACTGCCGGATGAAGTGTTCCGGCTGCGGCGCTGCCAGATATAAAGGAGGTGTCTGCGTTGAACCGAGGATATAAAAATGCCGGGCATCAATTTCAGACCCGGAGGAGGTATCTGCGTTGAAGGTAAGGGTAAAATTCTCAAAATACGGAATCATGAAATTCATCGGCCATCTCGATGTTATGCGCTATTTCCAGAAAGCCATCCGCCGGGCCGGTATCGATATTGTATATACAGAAGGGCTCAGCCCGCATATGGTCATGTCCTTTGCGTCGCCTCTGGGCGTAGGGCTGACCAGCGATGCGGAATACATGGATATTGAGATCAGAACGCCGATCACCTCACGGGAAGCGATCGATGCGCTGAACCGCGTCAGCGCAGAAGGCATCGAGGTGACGGGATTTTACCAGATACCGGAGGGCAAAGCCAGCAAGGCGATGACGCTGGTGGCAGCAGCGGATTACACGGTGAGATTCCGCAGCGGACACGAGCCCAAAGGGGACTGGCAGTCCGGCATCTCACATTTCTTTGCCCGGCAGTCCATTTCAGTGTTGAAAAAGACGAAAAAATCCGAAAAAGAAGTTGATATCAGGCCCATGATCTATGAAATGTCCGTGGATTCGGGAACCGTGTTCCTGAAGCTCTCATCAGGCAGCGTGGCTAACCTGAAGCCGGAGCTTGTCATGGACACATACCTGAAAACGCTTGGTATCGAACCGGAACCCTTCGCGTATGAGATCCATCGGTGTGAAGTGTATGCGGATACAGGAACGGAAGGCAGAAGAAAGCTTGTCACCTTAGCCAGCCTGGGGACGGAGATCGTATGACAGGACTTTGCCGCACCAAAGGGAAACCAGGAACGGAGAATATATCATTATGAAGCAATATCTTGTCACAGGAATGCAGGGACGCATTTTTTCTTTCCTGCTCCATGACCAGAAGGCAGTCGAAATACACTGCGACCCCGCATCAGCAGACAGTCTTCTTGGAAATATCTATATCGGAAAAATAAAAAACATCGCAAGGAATATCGGAGCGGCTTTTGTGGAGATCGCGCCGGGCATGGTGTGCCATCTGCCGCTGGATGATATGAAACTCCCTGTTTACACAAAGAAAGGCTCATCAAAGCTGCCTCAGGAGGGAGATGAGCTGATGGTACAGGTATCCCGGGAGGGGATCAAGACGAAATACCCTTCCGTGACGACCAATATCACGCTGCGCGGAAAGTATGTGCTCCTGACCACCGGCAATACACAGATATCCGTATCCTCCAGGCTTTCAAAAATGAAACGGTCAGAGCTGACGGTAATTCTTGAGCAGTGGGAAAAAACCTTTCATGAAGGAGACGAACAGCATCCGGAGAATGGCCGGGATGCCCGGAAGTATCCAAGGGAGTACGGCTGGCTGTTTCGTACGAATGCAGGAGACGCTGAGGAATCAGCGCTTATCTCGGAGCTTGCTTTGCTGAAAAAGCAATATGAAACTCTGATTAGCCAGGCACAGTTCCGCACGTGTTTTTCCTGCCTGTTAAAGACGCCTGCCGCATATCTGGCCCGTCTGGCTGACCTCCATGATTCCGAGGCGGAGCGTATCATGACAGACGATGCGGCTCTGTATCAGGAAATGCAGGCGTATCTCTCCGAACATCATCCGGAGGATCTGCCGAAGCTGTCTCTCTATGAGGATCGGATGCTGCCCATGCAGAAGCTGTACTCCCTGGAGCATCAGCTTGAGCAGGCGCTGCGAGAGAAGGTCTGGCTGAAAAGCGGCGGTTATCTGGTCATCCAGCCTACGGAGGCGCTGACGGTCATCGATGTAAACAGCGGCAAATCTGAGGGCGGAAAGGACCGGGAGGCAGTATTTTTAAAGCTGAATACAGAAGCTGCCAGAGAGATCGCCCGGCAGCTGCGGCTCCGCAGCATAAGCGGGATCGTGATCGTTGATTTTATCAATATGGAAAAACCGGAGTCAAATAATGCTTTACTTTCCTGCCTGAAAGAGGAGCTCCGCCGTGACCCGACCCCGACGGCTCTCGTAGATATGACGAGACTTTCGCTGGTGGAAATTACAAGAAAGAAAAAAGAAAAGTCCCTGGCGCAGTGCTGCCGCGAAATGTGATCAAATATAAAATATGAAGAAAGAACAAAAAGCTATCGATACAGAAATACCTTTGAGACAGGGCATTCTGTAGCCGATGGCTTTTGAATCCAGCGCTTTTGAATCCAGAAAAAGACTTCTTTACAAGTCCCTGAAGTTAATGTATAATC
>CAYLPF010000035.1:0-5776 GCA_964385485.1 uncultured Lachnospiraceae bacterium
ATCTGCCATGCGCTTCAGTCCGTGGTAATGCCGGGATATCATCAGAAGCAGAAACGCCGTCATGCAAATTCCGGCTTCCGGGCCTTTGCAAAAAAACGCCGACGGGACTGCAAAAAGGGCGATCAATACCGCCCCCAATGGGAGATAGCCCGTCAACAGAGTTATTATTCCGCCTGCAATGCAGCAGGCCGTTCCCCATAAAGGCATATATATAATGAGCCAGGTGCAGGTCACCGTCACGCCCTTCCCTCCATGGAAATGATTCCATGCGGGGAAATTATGTCCAAGCACGGTACCCATTCCTGCCCACAAGATCGCGGCGTCATCAATGGCCGCGCCTGTCAGCTTCCATGCAGCCATAAAGGCCGCTAAGGTCTTTACGATATCTCCGAAAAGCACAACGGCTCCTGCTTTCTTTCCCACATGGCTCATGATATTGGCCATTCCAGGATTGCCTGAACCAATCTCTTTTGCCCTCTTTCCCGTACATAGTTTTGCCACCACATCGGCTGTAAGGAAATTACCAAAAATATAACCTGTCCCCATAGCCAGCAATCGCATTCCTGCCATCATGATCCCACCCCTCAGAATTTCGAATTCTGTTCACTTTATTCTTATACTCCAAAATCCGGTTCCCGTAAACCGTTTTTGTTGCATTTATGAAAATAATTGTTAATTTGAATAAATTTTTCTGTTTATCTTGACGCTTGCACGTCGATATGATATATTCCTCTTGCTTAATCTGATTAAACAATTATTTATTTTCAACAAACAGCAGGGTCCTTCACCCAGCACAGGCGCGAAAATTTTTTTTGTCTTTCCATTGGTTTAATAGTGCATTTCGGTTGACACCATTGTTATTTTGTACTATAATAACCACTGTAAAAATGATTTTATCGTCAACTTGTCAGTTCCTTGTTGGGGAAGAAAAAAAAATCTTCATGGTTTTTAGTGATTTTGACCTTATTTTTGCGCTTATGAGGTGATTTTATGTTATCTGAACAGCATATTTTAGATACGATCCAGGCTCAGCTTGATGACATGTTCCCCGCTGAACGCAAAGTAGCAGAATATATCCTGGAGCATCCCGAGAATGCAGCCCAGATCAGCATTACAGAACTGGCTGACTTAAGCGGCACCAGCGATGCCACAGTCATCCGCATGTGCAAGCGTCTGGGATACAAGGGCTTTTACCAGATGAAGATCTGCCTTTCTTCCGAGCTTGGTTACATCCATCTGATGGGCCAGAAGCAGATGCCTTCTGATTCCATGAGCGATTCTGAGGTGCTGCGGCTGCTTGCCCGCAACATCATCGCGATGGAGGACAACTGTCATCCCGACACGCTGACAGCCATCGTGAACCTCTTACAGGACAGCCAGCATGTCTATGTGATCGCCGCGGGAAATTCCATCCCGTGCGCCATGGACTTTGCTTTCCGGCTGTGCCGGATCGGGATACGGACTACGTGCAACACAGTGATTGAAAATACATTAAATGAGATTTCCCTCGGTCATGAGCATGAAACGCTTGTTGTCTTTTCTCACTCCGGGAGCTCCAAGCAGGTACTCCGGGCGATGGAGCTGGCCAGGAGCCAGGGGATGGCTACCGTGCTCTTTACTCATTCATCAAAAAACTCTGCCGCGCTTATGGCGGATTATTTTATATTGACATACCCTGTCACTCCGCTGTTCCACCATTACGGGATCGCAAGCCATTTATTCGAAAACGCGATCATCGACCTGCTTCTCTACCGCATTGTCTGCAAAGCAAATAAGGGAGAAATGCCGGATGAAGTAGAGATGCTGCTTTCAGAATTTAAATTATGACTCCGGAGGGATATTTATTATGGCATACAAAGATACATATGGTTACCACCTGCTTGAGGTAGCCGCTGACATATCCAAATGTCTGAAGACAGGTCATCGGGTCGTATTTGGCTATACCAGCGATCTGGATATTGTATTCCAGTACGACTCTACAGCTTTCAATACGCTGATAAAGGATTATCTGACGACAGATGAGGAGCCGAAGATCCTTCCCGAAGATTCTATTGACAGCATCGCAGACCTTGCCAGGGTCGTCGCAGCATATATGATCGCAGGCGCCGGCGGGGAGATCGATATCACAGACCACGCGGTCTGCCAATATATGAATGAGCATTTTGAGGGGGTTCCGGGACTTGGCGGTACATGCGCACAGGGCGCCGCAGCCCTGGCTGCCATGGGTATGCCTCTGATCGCACATATTTCAGACCGGTGCGAAGAAGTCTGCCGTCTGATGGACTATCCGGGGCTTAACAGCATTAAGGACGGGAAATCCGTTCCCATCATGGAGCTGGCTACGAAGGAAACGCCGGTTTATCACATGATCCTCCAGTATACAAAGGGCGATACGTTTCAGATAAACGGGAAGACATACACGGTTCCCTGCTCCAACCGGCTGATCATGGATTTTGATACCATACATAAGGATCTTGCGGTGGACAGGGATTTCAGGGAATATCTTGAGGAGCATGCTTCCGAAATGATCTCCTACAACATCTCCGGGCTGAACGGCATGCTGGATCCGGCGCTGGTAGAAAAGCGTCTGGCGGAGATGGAGCTTCATTACAAGACAATAAAAGCCAAAAATCCTGCGTGTATCTTTTACTTTGAAAGCGCACATTACCTGAACCCGCAGGTAAAGCATCTGGTCTATCATACCATGGCTCGGTACGTTGATATCCTTGGTATGAATGAAGAAGAACTCGTTGTCCACACCAGAGAATGCGGACAGGATATAGATAAATCCAGTTTTCCGGATATCATCCGGGGGCTTGAACTGGTACAGAAGAAGCATGGTGTCAAAGGTATTATTCTGCACACCAAAGATTATGCCATGTACTTCGGGGACGAGTTGACGGGAATTAATATCGAAAAGGGACTGGCCATGGGTAACCTTATGGCCGGTACTCGCGCAAGAACAGGACGTTACGGCACCCACAAGGATTGCCTTGATTCCCTGCAGTACCCGCTGAGTACGACAGGACTGCAGTTCTATGATGAGTTGTCAGCAATGTCCCGGGGTTCTGGTGTCCGTCTTGTTCCTTCCAGATATCTGGAAAAGCCGAAATACACCATCGGCCTCGGTGATACCTTCGTCGCAGGTGTACAATTGGCATTTATCCGGTAACCCGTGGTCAAAAAAAGTATAAAGAGGTGAACAAAGTGGCAGAAAATTACATCTTAGAATGTTCCGGTATTTCAAAAGCCTTCGGCGGTACGCAGGCCTTGAAAGATGTGCAGCTGCACATCCGTCCCGGAGAGGTACACGCACTTCTCGGCGAGAACGGAGCCGGAAAATCAACCTTAATGAAAATTGTCATCGGTCTTTACAGGCAGGATGAAGGAAGCATCACCTGGAACGGCCAGCCATACCAGGCAAACGGCCCGGTAGACGCCATCAACCAGGGGATCTCCATGATCCACCAGGAACTGAATCCGGAGCCGCATCTTACCATTGCAGAAACCATTTTCCTGAAACGCGAAAGTACTGTTGGGAAATTTTTCCTCAATAAAAAGGCACAGAACGAACGCGCGGCGGAAGTCCTGAAGAAATTCGATTTTCCGTATCCGCCCACGACAATGATGAAGGAGCTGACACTGGCACAGGTTCAGATGATTGAGATCATCAAGGCTGTTTCCTGCGATGCGAAGCTGATCATCATGGATGAGCCGACCTCTTCTCTTGACAGCGAAGAGACTGAACATCTGTTCCGGACCATCCGCGACCTGAAATCAAAGGGCGTTGCTATTATTTATATTTCCCACCGTATGGAAGAGATTTTCGAGATCTGTGACCGCGTATCCGTATTCCGTGACGGTACCTACGTCAGCAGCCGCGACATGGACGGCGTTACGCGGGATGAGCTGGTATCCATGATGGTAGGCCGTACCGTAAAAAATATCTTCCCGAAGGTAGACTGCCAGATCGGCAAGCCTGTCTTCCGCGTCGAGGGACTTTCCGGAAAGGGTTTCCACGACATCAGCTTTGAAGTCCACGCAGGGGAGATCCTTGGCCTCTCCGGCCTGGTTGGATCCGGCCGAAGCGAGACGATGCGCGCTATTTTCGGGCTTGACCCGCTCTCGTCCGGTAAGATCTATCTGGAGGGAAAGGAGATCAGGATCAAAAAGCCAAGAGATGCCATCAAAAACGGTATCTGTATGGTAAACGAGGACAGAAAGGGGTACGGCCTCTGTCTGCAGCGCTCGATCCGTGAGAATATCTCTCTCCCGAACCTGCCGGAAAAGCAGGGCGGTCTTCTGATCAATCAGAAACGCGAGATCAAAGAATGTGAAGAAGCGGCAAAGATGCTTACCGTAAAGTGTGCCAGCATCGAGCATACCGGCCTCTCCTTAAGCGGCGGCAACCAGCAGAAGGTTGTTCTTGCCAAGTGGCTGATGGCTACTCCGAAGGTTCTGATCCTTGACGAACCGACGCGAGGCGTCGATGTCGGCGCAAAATCAGATATCCACACTCTGATGTGCCAGTTCGCCGCAAAAGGCATGGCTGTCATCATGATCTCTTCCGAGCTTCCTGAGGTTATGGGTATGAGCGACCGTATCCTGATCTATCACGAGGGAACTCTGAACGGTGAGATCCAGAGAAGTGAGATTTTGTCAGAAACCGTTACTCAGGAACATATCCTTGCAAAAGAATTCGGTGGAAAATAGGAGGGAAAAAAAGTGGCATCAAATAATAAAAAGAAAATTCTGGGAATGAATCAGGATCAGTTCAGTATGTTTATGGGAAAATACGGAATCGGTATAATCCTGATCGGTATGGTAATCATCATCGCTATCATGAAACCCATGTTCATCAAGCCGAACAATCTGCTGAACATCTTTACGCAGATCTCCATCAACGGCCTGATCGCTTATGGTATGTGCCTTGCTATCACCACCGGCGGTATCGACCTGACAGTGGGCGCACAGCTCGCGCTTGTGAGCTGTATCCTTGGCCAGCTTGTCGGAGTAAAGGGATGGAGTCTTTTCCCGTCATGTATCGTTGCTGTAGCGGTAGCTGCTTTCTTTGGCTTCCTGAATGGCATACTGATCTCCAAATTTGATATGTTCCCATTCGTTGTTACGCTGTCTACCCAGTTGATCGTCCGCAGTATTGCCCAGATCATCAGTAACGGCCAGGCTGTTTCCATGGCTGACCCATCCTTCAAGGCAATCTACTCCAGCAAGTTCGGACCGATCCCGAGACCGATCATCTATCTGGCGATCGTAGTTATCATCATGTACATAGTGATGCACTGGACACGCTTCGGCCGCTACGTATACGCAGTCGGCGGCAATATGAACGCTGCTATCGCATCCGGCGTCAACGTGATCTGGACGAAAACCATGTGCTACACGATCAGCGGCATCCTGGCCGGTTTGGCCGGTATTATCTTTACGGCTAAGACGGGTTCCGCGCAGTCCAACATCGGCGTCGGTTATGAGACAGATGCCGTCGCGGCCTGCGTACTTGGAGGTACTTCCTTTGCCGGCGGTGTTTCCACCGCTCCCGGCGTTCTCCTCGGAGCCATCATCATCGGATGTATCTACAACGGCATGAACTTCCTGCAGATCAACTCCTACTACCAGTCCCTGGCAAAGGGCGTTGTGATCATCGGCGCCGTTCTTCTGGATATGGTTATGAACAAGAAGAACCGTTAAACAGAAGCCCAAAACTCAGTATGACATGGAATTTATTCCATTGTTATAAATGCAAAAACTTTTTTAAAGG
>CAYLPF010000035.1:5876-9642 GCA_964385485.1 uncultured Lachnospiraceae bacterium
TCAGTATGACATGGAATTTATTCCATTGTTATAAATGCAAAAACTTTTTTAAAGGAGGAATTCTTATGAAACTCAAAAATCTCGTAGCTCTTTCACTGGCTGGCCTTATGGTTGTTGGAATGGCTGTTCCGGCAGCAGCAGAGGAAGCAAAATCCGGCGATGTTAACGGCGATGGCAAGATCGTTGTCGGCTACATCTCCAAGAACCTGGTAGACCCGTTCCATGTACCGATCAATGATACGGCTGAAGAGCTGCTTCAGGCTATGGTTGATGATGGAACCATCGATGAGTTCACAGGCATTTTCGATGGCAACACAGACGGCGCTAAGCAGTGTGACCTTGCCCAGGACTGTATCAACATGGCATGTGACTATGTTATCATCCTTCCGGCTGAGGCAGTTGCATCTGACCCGGCTGTTACATCTCTCGTAGATGCAGGGACAAAGGTTGTTGTTGTTAACTCCAAGACAGACAGCACAGATGACCTTGCACTGACCTACTGTGGTTCTGACGACGTTTACGCAGGCGAGCTGATGGCTGAATATGTGATGGAGCAGGTTCCGGACGGCGGCGTTTATGTTCACTGCCAGGGCGTTATCGGTAACTCCGCACAGATCCAGCGTGGCGAAGGCATCCTGAACAAACTGGATGCTGACAAATGGGAGCTTGCAGCAGACGTTCCGTGTGACTGGGCGGCTGACAAAGCTGTAAACGCAGCTCAGGACTACATTGCTCAGTATGGCGATGATCTGAAAGCTATCATCTGCGATAACGACGATATGTCATCTGCAGCTCAGGGTGCCTGCAACGAAGCCGGAAGAGAAGACATCGTTTGCATCGGTGTTGACGGAAACCAGGGACCGCTGTCCATGATCAAAGAAGGCACACTTGGAGCAACAGTTCTTCAGGATGGCGTTGGCCAGGTAACTGCTGGTATCGACGCAATCAAGGCTGATATCGCTGGCGAAGAAGTTGAGAAGGAATACACAGTTCCGTTTGTACTTGTTACATCTGAGAACGTTGATGAGTATCTTCAGTAATTAGAAGAGTTTTATTCTGAACTGAATAAAGAAAGAGCGTCCTGCGCACTTATATGGTGCTATGCAGGACGCTCTTTTTTCAATTTGATTCGTTCTGATCACAGTTTGTCTGCAATTGCCTTCAGATTTGCAAGGCCCTCGATCGCAAGCGCTTCTCCGCTCTCGGCAAATGTACGCCAGATCGCGCAGTTGCCTGCCAGTTCTTCAAAGCTCGGATCAAAGGATTCGATTACGAGCGGCCCGTCATAGCCGATCTCGTGAACGGCTCTGAAGAACTCCTCGAAGGGTACAAGACCTGTCCCTGGGATACCGCGGTCATTCTCATTTACATGAATGTAACCAAGATATTCCTTGCCGCACGTCTTGACAGCGCCTGCAAAGCTCTTCTCTTCACGAATCATGTGGAAGCAGTCAAGATGTACCTTTACATTGCCCGTTCCGACATCCTTACAGAACTGTACCGCATCCTCTGCGATGTTCAGGAAGTGTGTCTCGAAACGGTTCACGCACTCAACGCAGATGGTAACGCTGCCTGTCTCTTTTGCATACTGTGCCACTTCTTTCATGCATGCAACGCCCCAATCCCATTCCTGCTGTGTACGCGGCTTCTTCGTCAGATATCCCCAGCCTGCATAGTTTACGCCGCCGAGGATCGGAGCGCCCAGTTCATTACAGATGTCTACGCATTTCTTCATAGCGGCTACGGCCGCCTTGCGGATCCCGGCATCCGGAGAGATGGGATTCGTCTCCAGTGTCAGTGTCGTCGTACATACACAGTCAATGCCTACTCTCTCCAGCTCAGCCTTTACAGCCGCCGTCGGGAAAGTATACGGATTTGAGATCGCGAAATCGACAACCTCAAAGCCTATTTCTTTTGCCTTTTTAATGATCCAGAGATCCTTCTCCGAAAAGCTCTCTGTCCAGATAAAACTGTCTACCCCAAATTTAAAATACATAATATCCTCCTGTTTTCTGCCATAGCCGGTCTGCAGCCCTGTATCCCTGCGGACGCGCTGAAGCAATTATTCCATCACATATCCGCCGCACAGAAGATGGCGAACCGGCTCATCCTCCTCTACGGTCAGATGGATTTCCTCTGAGAAATGGTTGTCTGCCGCGTCATCATTTACCTTGGAAACCTCGCCTACGATCAACGGGCCGCCCTCTGCATAGAACAGATGGTAAATGTACGGGGTCAATGTGATGCTGTTGCCGTTCGTTACCTTCACCACGCCGCCTGCCGGAACCGTAACCTTGATGCCATCGCAGTATACTTCCACATCAGACTCTGTATCCACTGCATAGCCTTCTGCTTCACTCTTCGAATTCCAGACCTGTACACAAAGCGTACCGCCGCAGCGATTGATGATATCCTCCGTCTTCTCATAGTGGAAATGGCACGGAAGCACCTGATTCTCTTTCATAGCGATCATCTTCTCGCAGTAAGGACGTCCCGGGTCAGCCATGCTGCCGTTTCTGAGTGTAAAGAGAACGGCGCCCTTCTTGTCAAAATCACCGCTGGCGTAATCTGTAACGTCCCATCCGAGTCCTACCTCTACCATACGCTGTGTGATGTCTTTCTTCTGCTCCCACTCCTCTGGTGTCCAGTACGCAAAATCCGGAAGATTGAACTTCATTTCCTTACAAAGCTCCATCGCCCATTCGATGTTGGAATTAATCAATGACCGTTTCATTTTCATATCACTCCTTTTATGTATTTTCCGGCGAAAGCACATGAAGATGCTCTCTGTCTGATCTATTACATTATACTTGTTTTTCCCATGTCCTTCAACCCCAAAAGACATTTTTACGAAAATTATTTTTACAGGCATCTGAATTTTTTGGTAGTTCTGCACAATTATTTTCTTCTTTCTTTGTAAAATATCTGTCTTTCATCCACGCAATTCTTGACATCCACGGAGATTTCATTTATTATAAAGAAGGATGAAAAATTATTCCAAATCTGTACATTTTATTTAGGAGGATTTTATTATGTTAATGAACATGAAAGACTTACTTGCAGTCGCAAATAAGCATAACTTTGCAGTGCCAGCGTTCAACGTCAGCGATTATTCCATGTTTAAAGGTCTGATGGAAGTTACAGAAGAGCTGAATGCACCGATCATCATCGCGATCCATCCGGATGAGCTGAAGCACATCGGTGTGGAGATGGTGACAGCTATCGTCGAACGTTTACATAAATCTACAGTTCCCAGCGTTATTCATCTGGATCACGGCGCATCCTATGAGCAGGTGCTTCTGGCCATTCAGAACGGTTTCACTTCTGTCATGATCGACGGTTCTTCCCTTCCGTTCGAAGAGAACATTGCGGTTTGCCAGAAGGTTGTTGCAGCAGCTCATCCGGTAAATGTATCTGTCGAAGGCGAGCTTGGTACGATCGGCACTGCTGATGATTTCGGCGAGGCCGGTTCCAAGGTGATCAAATACACAGATCCGGAAGACGCGAAGAAATTTATCGAAGCTACCGGCGTTGACTGCCTGGCGATCGCCATCGGCACCTGCCACGGCATTTACCCGAAGGGCGTAGATCCGAAGCTTCGTCTTGACATCCTCAAAGACATCAAGGCGGCAGTTCCCGAGACTCCGCTTGTTCTGCACGGAGGTTCCGCTAACCCTGACAGCGAGATCGGTGAGTCCGTAACACTCGGCGTCAACAAGATCAACATCTCCAGCGATATCAAGGTTGCTTACTTTGAGCAGATGCG
>CAYLPF010000036.1:0-9567 GCA_964385485.1 uncultured Lachnospiraceae bacterium
TTTTATACTAAACCCCCATGCGCTTTGAACATACCACTGCACATGAAAGTGTTATCGCGCATGGGTGCATCCCTGAACTCAGTTTTCCGCTTCGCGGAAAAGGGTACTTTCACAGTAAAGGGCGGCCGAAGCCGCCCTTAATACCGCAGGTTATTAACCCCACAGTTCTCTCAAAAACTTCACAGAAGCTGCTGCATCCTCGTCGAGCTTCTCATCAGGACAGCCGTTTGAAAGGTCGTGCCAGATGCGGATGTCCTGCCCGACCTCGCCGCCCATACGCACGAACGGCTCCATGACAACATCACCAGTATAATGGATCTCCCGCAGTGCCTCTCCCATCTCAGCCCATGGCATGCGTCCGCCTGCGAACGGAGGCCTTCTGTTGGCCTCTCCAACATGCACATGACCCAGCTTGTCTCCGGCCAGACGAATCGCATCCACCAGGGAATCCTCCTCAATATTCATATGGAAGGTATCCAGCATAATCTTTACATTGGGACGATCCACCTTTGTCACGAAATCCACAGCTTCCTCGCAGGTATTCAGGATATATCCCTCAAAACGGTTCAGCACTTCCATGCCAAGCGTGATATCATACTCTGCCGCCATGTCGCCAAGCTCGCGGATATTGTCGATCGCGCGTTTCAGGTCGCCCTGTTTGTCAATAGGCTTTGAGAAATCCGCAGGCCAGTAGGAATACAGGCCGCCGCCCAGCTTCTTCACTCCTGTCGTTTTCATTTTCTTGAAGGTTGCTTCATATTTATCAAACGCAGCTTTCACGATCGCCGGATCGGAAGATGAAATATTGTGCGCCGCATCCGGACCGTATCCGCCCGTCAGCACGATTCCGTTCTTCTCCGCTTCCGCCTTCAGACGGAGCAGATATTCATCCTCCATATCCAGGAAATGGTGGCAGGCTACCTCGAGGATATCAAATCCAAGGTCCTTCACCTTTTTTACATAAGGAATAAAATCTGCGTGCCACGCTTTCTCCCAATAGGAATAATAAATTCCATATTTCATGATAAAACTCCTTTCTTCTGGCAGGCGGTTCGGAAACCGCCTGTCGATCTCAGTCTCTCACTATCCTCTAACCTGCATAAAGCAGAATCGCTTTACGGAAATTTTGCCATTTTGCGCAGGATTTCATCGGTAAGCGCCTAAGAAGCTTTCTTTCTCTGGCTCAGCGTCCGGTACACCTTATAAGTCATAAAGCCAAGCAGCAGGATACCATAGAGTGCCTGGCGATAGTAGTTATTGATCCAGGCAATTGTATTAAGGTATGCGGAAATAACCTGAAGTACAATGACCGCCACCGCTACGCCCGGGATCTCACCCCAGCCGCCATCCGGATTGCATCCGCCCAGTACAGCGATCAATATTGTCATCATCACATAGCTGCTTCCAAAATCCGCCTTGACAGAAGCCACACGCGACAGACTGATAAGCCCCGCCATCGCTGACAGGAAACCCGAGCACATATAGGCCATTGTGATAACCTTAACATTGTTGATACCGGCAAAGGAAGACGCCTTTGCATTCACTCCGACCAGATGGATACGACGGCCAAACGTCGTTTTGCCAACTATGATCGAGAAAATCACCGCCATGACAAGGAAAAATACAAAGGGCAGAGGAATCACGCCAAACACCATTGCCGAGGCAAACGCCTTGAATTGCGAGATAACCGTGATGGATTTACCCTTCGCCAGGACGATCGTGATACCATAAAACAGCTCGTAAGTTCCCAGCGTCGCGAGCATCGGCGGAACGCCAATCACAGAAATCAGGAATCCGTTCAATGCGCCGCAGCAAAGGCCAAGCAAAAGAGCAACCGCACATGCAAACAGGATACCCGCAAGCTGTCCCTCGGGAGCGACAGCACTCATGATCAGAGACGCTGTAGCACCACAGAGATTTGCAATATAAACAGTAGACAGGTCAATGCCCCCTGTAATCATTGCCATAGAAAGGCCGATTGCCATCAAACCATACTCTGTGAGCTGTTTTCCAATTGTCTGAAAATTCAGCACACTCATAAAAGCTGAACCACGTGTCACGCCTGCAAAAATAAGCAGGACAACCAGAATGACCAGCATCCTCAAAAAGTCACTGTTGATCTGAACCTTCTTCTTCGTAGACATGCTCACTCCTCCTTTCCTATGACATTACTGATCTTCATGCTCCTCTTAGCCTGAATCGCGGCAACAGAAGCTCCAATGATGATTATGATACCGATAAATACATTCTGGTAGTATACGGAAATCCCAATCATGGTCAGCGAATTGGACACCATGCCAAGCAGGAAAGTACCAAGCAGACAGCCCAGCAGTGAGCCATGGCCGCCGGTCAGACGCACGCCGCCCAAAACGATTGCCGCAATGACGATCATCTCTCCGCCGTAATACTCCATCGGTGAGCAGTTTTTACTCATACATGCATAGCACAGCCCGCCGATCACAGCGATCATGCCGTTCACCACAAAAATGCCGAAACGGATCTGATCCACCTTAAAGCCTGCACGCCTTGCGGAAACCTCATCGCCGCCGATCGCATATACGGCTCGTCCTATCATCGTATGGCGGAGAACCAGATACGCAATCACATATAGAAGGACCATAACCAGAAACGCGCCGTGCAGCGAAGCGCCCAATCCCGTCTTGGCGCTCGTCACCTTCAGGATATTCCAGTTCGCAAAGCCCGCAAACTGGGATGGTACGTCGATCCGGACACCCTTCAGAGCACCAAACGCGATACCGTAGCAGATGGAAGATGTAGACAGCGTGACGATCAGGGAATTAAAGTGATATTTTACAATAAAGAATCCGTTCACACAGCCGCACGCCGCACCGATCAGCAGTGCAATCAGGACAAGAACCGGCGCCGGGAGCGATGTTGTCTCACCAAGCTTAAAAACAATGTATGTAGTCATACCTGCAATCATCGGGAAAGATACGTCCGCACCGGTACTCACGAAAGCAAGCAGTCCACACAGAGCGTAAATCGCATTTACGATAATTGCACGGATCAGATCCACCATATTATTCACTGCAAAGAACAATCCGGAGGCTGCCTGGATGAACACAGCGATAATAACAATGATCAGCGCTACATACAGTTCATTTTTACCAAGTAATCTTTTTAATTTTTTATTCACAGCAGATCACCTCCCTATATCACATGATTGCCTTTGTCAGATTATCTGTACTCAGCTCGCTGCCGGTCAGCTCTCCGGTCATCAGGCCGCCGCGCATGATGATCGCGCGGTCACACAGTCGAACCACCTCAGTCAGGTCATCAGACGCTACCAGAACAGCAACACCTGTCGCCGCCAGTTCCCTCAGGAGCTGATAAATATCGTATTTTGCGCCGATGTCCACACCAACGGTAGGGCCGTTCAATACCAGAACCTTCGGACTGGTAGAAAGCCATTTTGCCAGCACAACCTTCTGCTGGTTGCCGCCTGAAAGCGTCTGCACCGGAAGCAGGTGGTCGTCCGTCTTCACATGGATCTCCTGTACCCATTTCGAGGAATTCTCCTCCTGGCTCGTCCGGTCTATCAGAATACCCTTGACAAATTTTTCAAAATTTACAACCGTGATATTTTCCATGATGGAAACCGAGAGGAAAAGCCCCTCTGTCAGACGATCCTCCGGCACGAGAGCAATGCCGTACTTCGTCGCGTCGCCCACGGATTTGACCGTAATTTCCTTTCCGTCCCGCCTGATCGTTCCGCTCACAGCCTTATCTATACCGAAAAGCGTATTGCAGAGTTCGCTTCTGCCCGAGCCGAGCTGACCCGCGATCCCGAGAATCTCCCCTGGCTGAACCTTAAATGAAACATCCGCAAAGCCAGGGCCGGAAAGCCTGTCAAGCTCCAGGGCCGGCGTCGCATCCTTCCGTATGCGGCCTTCCGCCTGCTTATCATCCACATTTTCAAAATCCCGGCCTGTCATATAGTGTGTGAAATCATCCTCGCTCAGCGTCTTCATATCGCCGGTATACACAGCCTCTCCGGAACGCATGATCGTAATGCTGTCCGAAATCTCGTACATCTCATCCAGCTTATGGGATACAAACAACACCGTCAGGCCCTGCTCCTTCAAGCCCCGGATGATTTCAAACAGGCGGTCGACCTCCTTGCGCGTAAGCGCCGTAGTCGGCTCGTCCAGGATCAGGAACTTTGCTTTTGCGTACAGGGCTCTTGCAATGGCGATCAGCTGCTTCGACGCTACCGGAAGCTGCTCTACGCGATCGTCCAGGTCAAGATCCAGATTCAGAGTCGCCATAACTTTTTTGGCAATCTCCCGCTGCTCCTTGTGGTTGTAGATTTTCTTTTTATTTGATAATACCGTATTGATCGCCAGATTCTCCTGAACCGTCAGATTCGGAAAAACAGAAAGATCCTGATAAATTACCTGAATACCCAGATCGATGGACAAAGACGGATTCAGATGATTGTACACTTTTCCGTCAAATTCGATCGTGCCGGAGTCCTGCGGCTGGAAACCTGAGATCGCCTTGATGATCGTAGACTTTCCGCATCCGTTTTCCCCGGCAAGGCAGTGTACTTCGCCGCGTTTTACATTCAGATCCACATTCTGCAGCGCATGAACCCCGCCGAAGGATTTATTGATCCCCTTACACCTTAAAATATATTCAGACATCTGGGAACCTCCTTTCATACATATTTCTCGTTATCAGGCAGGCAGGGCTTTACCCGGCCTGCACATAAAAACCGCCAGGCTGCAATAACAGCCCGGCAGCACTATAGATGTTTTATACTGTTTGATCCTGCAAAAGCCGGGCTTAGAACAGATCGTCTACATTATCTGCTGTTCCGATGCACGGAGCATTACCGATCAGGCAGTTATTGTCGCCAACAACAAGGTTTACAGACTCATAACCTTCGCAAGCGCCGTCAGCAGACAGGTCAGAACCCTGGCCAACCTCAACACCGGTCAGAATATCATATGCGGTCAGGCATGCAACATAACCGGAAAGAGCCGGATCCCATGTGGTAACACTGTAGATTGTACCAGCCTTCAGTTCTTCTGCATAGGAGGACGGAACGCCAGAGCCGATGATCTTCACCTGATCCTCAAGACCAAGCTCTACAACAGCCTGTGCAACGCCGCCGGCATCTGTAGAGCAATGGCAGATGAATCCGCTCAGGTCAGGATTGCTCTTCAGGATCTGCTTTGCCTGCTCATAAGCAGTCGTGGTGGATTCCTGGGACTCGCAGGTCGGAACTTCATCATTCAGAAGAACGAGATCCGGACAATTCTCTTTCAGATACTCATACTCAAGATTCGCATACTCCATATGTGTAACGGATGTGGTGTAACCAACCATGATCGCATATGTGCCTGAACCGCCGGTAGCTTCGATCAGCTTATCTGCCATAGCTTCCGCATACTGTGAGCTGTTGAATGCCTCTGTGTCATACAGGCAGTTCACAAGGTTGGACGCCTCATGGCCGATCACAACAACGCCATTAGCCAGTGCGTTTCCAAGAGACTCTTCCAGAGCGGTGGAATCATTCGGAACAACGATGATCGCATCATAGTCCTGAGTCAGCAGAGAATCGATGATCTCAAGCTGGGAAGCCGCATCTGTGGTAGCCGGGAACTGCACTGTCGCCTCAATACCATAATCGTCTGCGAACTGGGTAACGCCTTCCTCCAGACGTGAGAACCACTCAGCAACACCCTTCACTACAACAGCCATTTTGAACTCAGACGGATCCTTCTCAGAAACGAAGTCTGCCGGGTCATACCCGTTCATAACCTCATATCCTTCTGCTGCCAGACATGTCATACTCATTGACGCTGCCATAGCTGCTGCCACACCGATAGCCATGATTTTCTTCATTTTCATTTTACACATCTCCTTTTAATTTTTTTGAAGAAATACTTTGTAATTTATAGAGTAAACGATTACCCACGTTTTGTCAATGTTTTTTTTGTTTTCATATCTTTTTTGTTTATTTTATACGATTAATGCAGTTTTATTTTGTGCATTATAACCATTTAATTTTTCTGTTTCTCTGTATTTTAATCCTTCATTATTGGTCAGTCTGAACCGATTCCATACTGTCTGCGCCATACCTTTTATACGGTTCCCCGCTCTATCAGCTTTACAGGAAGGACATAACGGTGATCCCCGCGATCCCCCTTCAGCTGCCGCATCATACACTGAACCGCCAGATTCGCGAATTCGTCCACCGGCTGGCGAACGGTGGTCAGAGGCGGATTCATAACAGCAGAAATGGGGATGTCGTCCAGCCCGACTACAGAGATCTGTCCCGGAACATCGATCCCTGACTCGTTCAGATAATGCAGGCCGCCGATGGCCAGACTGTCCGTACAATAGAAAATACCGTCTGTCTCTGGCCTGGCTTCACAGATGCTCCGAGTCACCTCATAGCCGCTCCTGATATTGATGTCACTCACTGTAAATACATGATCCTCTGAAAAAGATATCCTGTGTTTCCGCAATGCCTGCAGACATCCATCCCTGCGGCTGCGGACATTTTCAGCATCGATCTCGCCGGAACGCATGACCATCATGATGTTCTTCCTTCCCGCCCTGACCAGGCGCTCGCCTGCCAGGAATCCGCCCTGCCGATTATCGCTCCCGATAAAGCAGATTCCGCTTTTTTCATTTTTAAACAGAGGCTTCCGGTCTACATATACGATCGGAACATCTCTGACCGGCTCGATATTCGGGTCTCCCCCTATGTAAATGATTCCGCGGATCCGCATGGCATAAAGCATCCGCACATACTCTTTTTCCCGATCCTCCCGCTCCGCGGTGTCGCAGATAATAGCCATATATCCCTTTTTCAAAAGCTCCGTCTCTATCTTACGCGCGATCTGGCTGAAAAACTCATTGGTAATGTCCGGAACGATGACTCCCACAATCTGAGTGTTATCCACCCGCAGGCCACGGGCCAGTTCGTTAGGCCGGTACTCGTACTCTTCTATGATCTTCAGGACCCTCCGTTCTGTTTCCTCCGAAAAACGGCCGTTCTGGTTGATCACGCGGGATACCGTCGCGACGGAGACCCCCGCCATATTTGCAATGTCTTTGATTGATATTTTGCCTCTGGCTGCTGCTTTGTCTTCACTCATTTTTCTTTTCCTTTTACTGTTTTACGCCGGTGAATCGCGCGTTTATATTTATCATACCACAGGTGTCTCTCCGCCGCAATCTGTCTTTTTTCGTTAATTCATTGCTTTCATTGTACCGGTATGATATACTTTAGCCGGGTCTTTTCACATAATCTGCCAAATGGCAGGGAATATTTTGAAAGGAGGAATACTTATGGATTATTATCTGGCTATAGATATTGGCTCTACCTCCGGACGCCACATCGTCGGCTGGCTTGAAAACGGCGAGATCCGCCAGCGCGAGGTATACCGTTTTTCCAATGGCCCGGATAAACAGGATGGTCATCTGGTCTGGAACCTCGACCGCCTGTACGGAGAAGTACTCAGCGGTATCCGGTGCGCATTTTCGGCTTATCCTGAGATCCGCAGTCTTTCTGTAGATACCTGGGGCGGTGACTATGTCCTTATGGATGGCGACAGGGAAATCCTTCCCTGTTATACCTACCGCGACAGCCGGACAGAGGAGGCGGTACTAAGGGTTCACGAGATAATTCCCTTTGACGAGATTTACCGCAGGACCGGCTATCAGTTCGGCCCTTACAATACCATCTATCAGCTATACAACGACAAAATAAACAGTCGTCTGGAAAACGCCACTGATTTTCTGATGATGCCGGAATATCTGCTTTACCGTTTAAGCGGCGTCAAAATGAAGGAAGCGACGAACAATTCCACCACCAGCCTTGTCGACCCGCGCACCGGACAGTTTGATCTTGAGCTGACGCAAAAGCTTGGCTATCCTGACCGGCTTTTCCCGAAGCTTTGCCGCCCCGGTACGGTAATGGGGCCTTTGCTTCCTGAAGTTGCCGCAAAGGTCGGCGGTTCCTGCAGCGTAGTTCTCTGCGCCACGCACGACACGGAATCAGCCATCAGCGTCATTCCGATGGAGCAGGATCAGCTTTACATTTCTTCCGGTACCTGGTCCCTGCTCGGCATCCGCCTTGACCAGCCTATCGTCAGCCCGGAGGGAGCAAAAGCAGGTTTCTCCAACGAGGGGGGGCTTGAATATGTCTGCTATCTGACGAATATCGTGGGCATGTGGATCGCGGAACAGCTCCGGCGTGAGCTGTGTCCCGGCGAAAGCTTCGATATCATCGTCCGAGAGGCCGAAGAAAGCGGCTACCGGCGTCTGATCGATCCCGGAGACGCCCTCTTTACCGCCCCGGAGAGCATGTCACAGGCGATGCGGCAGTTCCTTGGAAAGCAGGACGGTCCTCTCCCGCAAAGCACAGGCGATTATTTCAGCTGCGCATACCATTCTCTCGCCGCCAGCTACCACCGCTCCATCCGTGCGCTCGAAGAAGTGACTGGTCAGATCTACGAAAAGATTTATATTACCGGAGGCGGTGCTAAAAATACGTTTCTCAATCGCCTGACAGAAGAGTACACAGGGAAAAAGGTCATTCCATTCCCCATTGAAGCCTCTACTGCCGGGAATATTATGTGCCAGATAAACGCAGACGGGACAGCCGTCTGATTAATACATCATCTTTTTAAAGGAGGAATTCAATTTATGCTCGAACAAATGAAATCTGAAGTGATCCGTATTGGGCGGCAGGCGCAGCGGGATGGTCTCTGTAAACACAAAGCAGGAAATTTTTCCATGCGCGACAGGGAAACCGGTTATATTGTTGTGACGCCCTCCGGCGTCGACCGTGAACTGCTGACTGTAGATGATATGATTGTCATCGATATGGATGCCTGTGTAATTGAAAATAAGACAGGATTGCGCCCGAGCAGCGAAGTACTCATGCATATCGCAATTTATCAGGCGCGTCCCGACGTGTGCAGCATCGTCCACACCCATTCCAAATACGCTACCGTATTTGCTACCCTGAACAGGCCGATTCCGCCTTTCATCAATGAAATGATGGCAATCAACAACAAGAACCACACGATTCCGGTAGCGCCTTACGGACGTGCCGGCACACCGCAGCTGGCTGAGAACGTTGCCGCTACGGTAAAGGATGCTGATTCCATCCTCATGAGCGCCCACGGCGCAGTAGCTGTAGACGCAGACAGCATCGACAACGCTTATCTGAAAGCCTGCTATATCGAGGAGCTGGCAGAAATTTATCATCATATTCTTACCATCAGCGGTGGAAAAGAAGCGCCTGTTATGCCGCTTGAAGAGCTTCAGAAGTGGGCCTATCCTTCCCAGATCAAATTTCCGGAGAATCAGGTCTCATAAATCCGACATATATAATACTCAGATTAACAGGGGGCTGTCTCATAACGAGGCAGTCCCTGTTTCTTCAAATCCCCACTCCAGATGACCAGTTTAAAAAATGGCACAAAAAAATGGCTTAACATTTGCATTTAAACCATTTTCTGAAATGCCGGCGACCGGACTCGAACCGGTACGAAGTTGCCCCCGAGGGATTTTAAGTCC
>CAYLPF010000037.1:0-9258 GCA_964385485.1 uncultured Lachnospiraceae bacterium
TCGAAATGCACGCTCTTTTCCAGCTCTTCGGAAGCTGTCTGACGCAGCTTTTCCAAGACCATGATACCGAAGTTCGCGATCATCGCGGACTTCTTTTTCGTATGAAAACAGGTGGTAATCAGACATATGTTCGATTGAAATACACAGGGAAAAGACTTGCTCAGAGGAAGCGCATCAGATCGCATCAGTGACTGTCATCACATTTATCCTCCGGCTTTTCACTTACCAGCCTGCAAAAATACAACGAAAAACAAATATTCACATGACGGACAGTGTTCATTTGCTGTCCGTCGTTTTATTATAAAACAGGAAACTTTATTCCCCATATTAGAATAGATTACGGCAGGATGCTGTAAATACAGAAAAATTTTGGGAGGTTGGTATGAGATACGGATATTTTGATAATGAACACAGGGAATATTGTATTGACCGTGTGGATGTTCCGACATCTTGGACGAATTACATTGGAGTAGAGGATATGTGCGCTGTGGTCAACCACACAGCGGGGGGATATCTTTTCTACAAAACACCGCAGTATCACCGGATCACGAGATTCCGGCCGAATGGAGTGCCGATGGATCGTCCGGGGCATTACGTATATCTGCGGGATGAAGAGGATGGAGATTACTGGAGCATCTCCTGGCAGCCGGTGGGCAAGCCTCTCGCGCAGGCGAAATACAGATGCCGCCACGGGATGTCTTATTCTGTTTATGAATGTGATTATAAAGGAATTCACGCATCCCAGCGGCTGATGATCCCGCTGGGGGATGCCGTGGAACTGTGGGATGTCAGGATAAAGAATGAAAGCGGCACAGTGCGCAGACTGAGTGTTTTTTCATATTGTGAATTCTCTTTCCACCATATTGATATGGATAACCAGAACTTCCAGATGAGCCTTTACGCGGCGGGTTCTTCTTATGGGAATGGCGTCATAGAACATGACCTGTTTTATGAGGAATCCGGATACCAGTATTTTACCTCCAGTTTTACTCCGGACGGCTATGACTGTGTCCGGGATCGTTTCATAGGGGCGTACCGGACGGAGACGAATCCGGAGGCAGTGGAGCGCGGAACGTGCGGTTCATCGGCAGAGAAGGGCGGAAACCACTGCGGCGCTCTTCAAAAATATATTCAACTCTCGCCGGGCGAGGAGGTACGGGTCATATTTATGCTGGGAGAAGGAAAAAGAGAAGACGCATATCCGATCCGGGAAAAATACAGCAGATTTGAAAATGTTGACCGGGCGATTAAGAAGCTGGCAGATTACTGGGAAGAAAAATTTTCGCAGCTTCAGGTGCGTACTCCGGATGAAGATATGAATACAATGCTGAATATATGGAACCTGTACCAGGCGGAGGTCAATATCATGTTTTCCAGGTTTGCCTCTTTTATTGAAGTGGGCGGAAGGACAGGGCTTGGCTTCCGTGATACGTCACAGGATGCCATGACAATACCGCATTCCAATCCGAAGCGGTGCAGACAGCGGATCGAGCAGCTTCTTCATGGCCTTGTGTCCAAAGGCTACGGACTTCACCTGTTTGATCCTGCGTGGTTTGAACCACAGGAGGAGGCGCGGCCATTTTCCTCGCCTACTGTGATCCCGGTACCGGATGCGAAGGATCGTATTCACGGATTGAAGGATACGTGCTCCGATGATGCGCTTTGGCTGATCCCTGCCATTGCGGAATACATTCGGGAGACAGGGGAGAAGGATTTCCTGGAATGCGTCATCGGCTATGCGGATGGGGGAGAGGGAACGGTCTATGAGCATATGAAAAAGATCCTTGATTTCTCCTTTGAACAGGTGGGGGTTCATGGTGTCTGCCTGGGACTGCGGGCGGACTGGAATGACTGCCTGAACCTGGGCGGCGGAGAAAGCGCGCTCGTGTCTTTTCTGCATGTGTGGGCGCTGGAGCATTTCCTGGAACTGGCGAGGCAAAAAGGCGTGCAGGAGGATATCGAAAAGTATGAAAACATGTACTGCGCAGTAAAGAAGACATGCGAGACACAGCTCTGGGATGAAAAATGGTTCATCCGCGGCATTACAAAGAGCGGAAGAAAGATCGGAACCATGAAGGATGCCGAAGGAAAGATACATCTGGAATCTAATGCCTGGGCTGTACTGTCCGGAGCAGCCACGTATGGGCAGGGAATCTCGGCAATGGACAGTGTCGGGAAATATCTGTATACGCCTTACGGAATCATGCTGAATGCGCCTGCTTACACGGCGCCGGATAAAGAAGTGGGCTTCGTGACAAGAGTCTATCCCGGCGTGAAGGAAAACGGAGCCATATTCAGTCATCCCAACCCCTGGGCGTGGGCGGCTGAGTGCCGTTTGGGACGGGGGGATAAGGCAATGAAATATTACCGGGCATTGTGTCCAAGCCGACAAAATGATATGATAGAAATAAGAGAAGCGGAGCCGTATTCTTACTGTCAGTTTATCATGGGAAAAGACCATACGGCATTCGGAAGGGCGCGCCACCCATTCATGACAGGCAGCGGAGGATGGGCGTACTTTTCAGCCACGAGGTACATACTGGGCATTCGGCCGCAGCTCGACTATCTGCTGGTAGACCCCTGTATTCCGGCCGAATGGAACGGATTTGAGGCAACAAGAAAATGGCGGGGAGCCACATACCAGATCACAGTGAAGAACCCGGAAGGAGTCATGAAGGGCGTAAAGAGGATCCTCGTTGACGGCAAAGAGGCCGCGAAGATTTCCCAATATCCGGCTGGTACGGAACATATTGTGGAAGTGACGATGGGCTGAACCGTACAGAAGCAGAGTACACAGTGATGTAAAGGAGAAAAGTATGATACAATTCGGCACAGGCGGCTGGCGGGCCGTCATCGGGGATGGCTTTACAAGGCAGAATATCCAGCTTCTTGCAAAAGCGATGTCCATGAAAATGAAAAATGAAGGTGCAGCGGAGGAAGGCATCGTCATAGGGTACGACAGAAGGTTTCTCTCCAAGGAGGCAGTAAAGTGGGCCTGCGAGGTATTTGCCGCGGAAGGGATCCATTGTATGTTCGTGAACCGTTCCTCACCGACGCCCCTTATTATGTTTTATGTGGAAAAACATCAGCTGCACTATGGCATGATGGTGACGGCCAGCCATAATCCGGCCATATATAATGGAATTAAGGTGTTTACATACGGCGGCCGCGACGCGAATGAGGAGCAGACAAAAGAGATAGAAGCGTATGCACGGGAGGCGGAAAAGGCCGGGGGCATTGCGGCGGTGGACTATGAGAAGGCGCTTGCGGCGGGGCTGGTGACAGAATTTAACCCGCTGAATGAGTATCTTGACAATATCATTGCGAATATTGATATGCAGGCGATCCGGGATCGTGGGCTGCATATCGTACTGGATCCGATGTATGGAGTCAGCCAGATATCGCTGAAGACGATCCTTTCCACGGCGCGCTGTGAGATCGACCTGATCCATGAGACTCACGATACGCTGTTCGGGCGCAGGATGCCGGCTCCCAGCAGGGAATCCCTGACGGAGCTCTGTACGTACGTAAGAGAGATGGACTGCGATCTGGGGGTTGCCACGGATGGAGACGCGGACCGTCTCGGCGTAGTGGACGATGAGGGGAATTATCTGACGGCAAATGATATCCTGATGCTTCTGTATTATTATCTGTTAAAATACAAAAAGCGGCAGGGACCTGCTGTAAGGAATGTAGCCACGACCCATATGCTGGACCGGATGGCGGAGTCCTTCGGCGAAAAATGCTATGAAGTGCCGGTGGGTTTTAAATATATTTCGGCAAAAATGCAGGAAACGGGAGCAATCATCGGAGGAGAATCCTCGGGAGGACTCACGGTGCGCGGCCATATCAATGGAAAGGACGGTATCTATGCGGCATCTCTGCTGGTGGAAATGATTGCGGTGACGAAGAAAAAGCTCTCACAGCTCCAGGCGGAGATCCGGGAGCAGTATGGAAGTATATATATGGAGGAACGTTCCTTCCACTTCCCGGCAGAGCGGAAAAAAGAACTGGAGGATGTGCTGTTTCAGGACAAGCTGCTGCCGGAGTTTGGCCTTCCCATTCAGAAAGTGTCATATCTGGATGGCTGCAAGGTATATTTTCAGAGCGGAGAATGGATCATTGCGAGATTTTCCGGCACAGAGCCTCTGCTGCGGATCTTCTGCGAGATGGAGAACCGGGAGAAAGCGCAGAGGTACTGCGAATTATTTAAAGAGTTTCTGGGATTATAATCGGCGAAGCTGATAAATCATTCCTTCAGGAACCGTTTGCGCTTAATAATTAAAAAACATATCAGGGAGGAATCAGCCATGCATAAAAAACAGTATTCGATGAAATGGAAGGTGATAAGAATCCTGTTGGTGTGCTGGCTGATCCCTCTTCTTTTTCTGATCGCTGTGCTGGGAGTATATGTCGGCAGCAAACATATGGATACGACAGCGATGAATTACCAGAAGCAGCTTGAGTTCAACAATAAGATCTGTGTAGAACGGCTGAACCGGGCCGTAGCTGACTCAAGGCAGGCTTCCTACGACGGAGAGATCCTGAAGACGAGACAGTTATACCAGGAAGGGAAGATCAGCTATACGGAGGCCCGGAAGAGCTATACGGATTATCTTAATTCAAAATATCAGAAGAGCAGTACCGTTTCCAGTGCGGTTTTGTGGTTTGAAAATGAAGGGGTGGTCCAGTTTTGCAGTACATACAGTGAAATGGGGAACGGGACATACCAGCAGGTACGCAGGTACTGTGAGAAGGATCATGAAGCTGTGGCGGATTTCGCAAAAACACTGGATACTTCCATAGGGTTCCTTGTCTGTGGAAAAACGCTGTATCTTGTCCGGAATATGGTGGACAGCCATTATCAGACGCAGGGGGTTCTTGTTTTTTGTATCAATCAGGACTATTGTTTTGACAGCGTTGCCCAGTATCCGATGCAGGAGAGCCTTTGCCTTCAGATAAATGAGGAGACGCCGCTGCTGTATGGCCTGCTGGAAGAGCAGGAGTGGGAAGAAAGACGTACAGAGGCGGCGGGTAATGGCTATAAATGGCTTGGCGGCCAGCTTTGTGTGGCGAATGAAATTTCCGGTGACAGCTATCGCCTGTGTACGGCCATGATGCTGCAGAAAAATATCATCATGTTCCCGTTTTACGGCTATCCATACGTGCTGGGCGGGATGCTGCTGTCGCTGATCTTCATGCTGGTTGCGGTGCTGCGGGTGTTCCGCCGGGAGGTGACGTTTCCGGTGGAGGCGCTGAGCGAGGGCGTCCGCCATATCGAGCAGGGTGAGCTGGGTTATCAGATAGAGGAGCAGATGCGTAATTCAGAGTTTTTGTACCTGACGAACGCCGTCAACCATATGTCGCGCCATCTGGAGCAGCAGATCCTGAAGAGCTATCAGGAGCAGATCGCGCTTCGGGAGGCCAGGATCATGGCGCTGCAGTCCCATATCAATCCGCATTTCCTGAATAATACGCTGGAGACGATCAACTGGGAGGCACGGCTGGAGGGCAATGATAAGGTCAGCAAGATGATCAGCGCCCTGTCTGATGTCATGGATGCGGCCATGGACCGAAGAAAGCGGCCTGAGGTACGGCTGGCGGAGGAGATGGGATATACAAATTCGTACCTGTATATTATGAAGGAACGGCTGGGCAAACGGCTGACAGTGCAGATCGATATTCCGGAGGAACTGATGGATTGTTTTGTCCCAAGGCTGATCCTGCAGCCCGTAATTGAAAATGCCATTGAGCATGGTGTGATCCCGAACGGAAGCGGGGAGATATTGCTCCGGGGAAGCTGCGATGAACAGTATATTTACCTGGAAACGCAGAACGACGGCGGACTTACAGAGAAGGATCGGGAAAAGATCGGGCGGCTGCTGGACATGGATTATGATACGGGCAAGGAGCCGTCGGGAAATATGGGGATCGCCAATGTGAACCAGAGACTGCGGATCCTGTTCGGGGAACCGTGTGGCCTGCAGATAAAGGAGCAAAACAGGAAGGTGACGGCGCTTCTGACGATCCCGCTGAGGCGGACATCGGCAGACTGAACAAGATAATACAAGAAATCACAGTTTCAGTTATTCAAATAATCTAAAAAATGGCGCATACTGTAGATACCGAAAACGGGCAACGAAAAGAAGGGTAGGAGGTATGACAATGAAAAAACAGATGGCGGTTTTATTAGCGGGAGCACTTGCATGTTCCGCATTTACGGGTTCTATGGCGGCAAGCGCAGCGGAAGTAGAACTGAATGTGACGACTACGTTCGCGGGTGAAGACGGCAACGCCCAGAATTTTAAGGATGCGGTAGCAGCCTGGGAGGAGTCCACAGGTAATAAGGTAAACGATGCTTCTGCTACATCAGATGAGGCGTTCAAGGCAAGAGTGGAGATGGATTTCCAGACCGGCGCAGACCCGGATGTGCTTTTCTTCTTTAACGGAGCGGATGCAAATTCCTTTATTGAAGCAGGAAAGGTAGTTCCGATCGATACGATCCGCGAGGCATATCCGGAGTACGCAGCTAATATGAACGATGACCTGATCACTGCGTCCGTTGTAGACGGTGTGAAATACGCGGTTCCGGTAAACGGTTTCTGGGAAGCAATGTTTGTGAATACGGAAGTGCTGGACGCGGCAGGCGTAGAAGTTCCGGGCGCGGATTATACATGGGATGCATTCCTTGAGGATTGCCAGAAGATCAAGGATGCAGGATACTCCCCGATCGCGGCAGCACTCGGCAACATTCCGCATTACTGGTGGGAATACGCAATCTTCAACAATGGCAACGTTACGGATCATCTGAATATTCCGGCTTCTATTGACGAGGCAGGCGCATGGGTAGCAGGTATGGAAGATATCAAGGCCCTGTATGAAGCAGGGTATTTCCCGGAGAATACACTTTCAGCGACAGATGACGAGACTTTTGCAGCATTTGTAGAAGGAAAAGCAGCATTTTTGATCGATGGTTCCTGGAAGGTTGGCGGTATTGCAGGCGCATGCCAGTCTGATCCGGAGGACGCTTCTACTCTCGATACAGAAAAGCTGGATAAATTCACGGTTACATACGTACCGGGCAAGGGCGAGAGAAAGGCAACTGACCTGATCGGCGGCCTGTCTATGGGATACTATATCAGCACGGCTGCATGGGAAGATGAAGCAAAGCGCGATGCGGCGGTCAGCTTCGTAGAGTACATGACGAGTGATGAGATGGTTCCGAAATTTGCACAGCATACGGCGTCTGCCCTGAAGGAAGCGCCGGAGGTAGATGAGTCTGCTTTCAATTCCCTGCAGGTGAAAGCTATGGAGATGATGTCAGGCGTTACTTCCCTGACAGGCGCCGTACAGGATCTGTTTAATGGCGAGTGCCGTATTTCAACCTTTGATGGAATGCCGCAGATCGTTACAGGCGAAGTTTCCGCAGAGGACGCGGTAGCAGAAGGGCTTGAGGTCTACAACGCCCAGTGATCATAACGGCAGAGGCCTGGAAAGACATCATAAAAAACAGATATGAGGGGACGCTGCAAACGGCCGTATGCATGTTGCGGCGTCTCCATTTTTCTGCATGTTGCGGTGTATGTAATCTGACAAGTAACACGGCAGGCCTGAGATATTTCCGGGAAAAGAACTACAGGTGTGTCCGCTCCGCGATGCCACCGGGCCTGCAGTGCTGTATATAAGAAGGTGAAAATATGGGAGCAAATATTTATAAAAACAAAAAAATGCTGGCGTTCTTCCTCGTTCCGGCCTTTGGATTTCTTCTGGTATTTCTTCATTATCCTTTTGTAATGAACATTTTTAATAGCTTCCAGGAGATAAGCGGGCTTGCGTCGCAGAGCAAAGGGTGGCATGACCCGTGGTACGCTAATTATACAGAAATGTTTCAGGATAAGAACATGCGTATCGCCCTGAAAAATACGTTTATCCTGATGGTATCCACCGTTATATTCCAGGTGGGCATTGCGCTGATTCTGGCCGTGCTGGTGGATCAGATACGCGTAGGGGCAAAATTTTTCCGGGTCGTATATTTTTTCCCGATCGTGATATCGGCAACGGCGCTGGGCCTTCTGTTTAACCTGGTTTTCCTGCGGGATAAGGGTATGCTGAACCAGATCATGGAGATATTTGGATATACGGGCCTGATCGACTGGAAGGATCAGTCAAGGGCTGTGATCACGATGATGATTCCTGTCATGTGGCAGTATGTAGGATTTTATTTTGTGATCATCATCACGGGCCTGAATAATATTTCGTCTGATTTGTATGAGGTGGCTTCGATCGACGGCGCCAGCCGCTGGCAGAGGATCCGTTATATAACGCTGCCTCTGCTCCACAATGTACTGTGTACATGTGTTGTCCTGGCTGTGACCGGTGCGCTGAAAGCATTTGACCTTCCCTGGATCATGTTCCCGAAGGGCATGCCGCTGAACACTACATGGCTTACCGGTACATATATGTATTACCATGCGTGCGAGAGTCGTAACACGGATTACGGATGCGCCATAGCGGTGGTCATTGTTATTCTTGGTATCGTGTCTTCTCAGGTCGTAAACCGCGTGTTCAAAGAGAAGGATTATTAGGCAGAGGAGGGAAAACATGGTGAAAAAAAGAAAGACAGGCAGAAATCTCTGGATGATACCGGTGTACGCTGTCCTGATTCTCTGGGCGCTTACTACGATATATCCTCTGTTCTGGGTCGCGCTGAATTCCTTTAAGGTAAAAAATGAGATTATATCAAATTCTTTTGCGCTGCCGGTGGGAGAACTGTTTACACTGGCAAATTATAAGCGGGCATTTGACCGTGTACCGATCTTCGGAGCGTATTTCAACAGCCTGATGCTGTCGGGAAGCGTGACGGTCGTTGTCATGATCCTGGCGGGACTGGCAGCCTTCGCGCTGGTGCGTTATGAATTCAGGGGAAGGAAATTCCTGATGACGGTAATAGTGGCCAGTATGATGTTCCCGGCATTTTCCACGATCGTGCCCGTGTTCCGCATGGAGGCATCCTGGGGCCTTGTGAACAACAGCAACCGCTGGATCTCTCTGATCGCGTGCGCGCTGCCCCAGATCGCAGGGAATATATCTTTTGCGGTCCTGGTACTTTCCGGTTATATCAGGAGCCTTCCCATCGAACTGGAGGAAGCGGCGTATATGGAGGGGTGCAGCGCATTCCAGATATTCAGGAAGATCGTCGTTCCGCTGACAAAACCCTCCTTTGCTACGGTGGCTATTTTTACGTTTCTCTGGAGCTAT
>CAYLPF010000038.1:0-1327 GCA_964385485.1 uncultured Lachnospiraceae bacterium
AATATCAAGATGATCGATATGGGGTCGAATGAAGTGAACTGCACGATCGGCGTTTCCAACGATGATTTTGAAACGGCGATACGTGCGCTGTATCATGCGCTGGTAGAATAGGAGTGAAATTATGTATCTGGTGTATTTTTTACTGTGGATCATTTTTAACGGGCGGATCACGCTGGAGATCTGTCTGTTCGGGCTCGTGATAGCAGCCGTTGTATTTGCGTTTACGTGCAAATATATGGGATGGAGCATAAAAAAAGAAAAGAGGGCGCTGCAAAAGAGCCTGTCATTTGCGGAATATGCTGTTGTACTGGTAAAGGAAATCCTGAAAGCGAACTTTGCAGTGATGCATATGATCCTTTCGGAGCGAGAGGAGCTGGAGCCGGCGCTTGTGAGCTTTCATTCTGATATGAAAACTGCGACGGGGAAAGCGTTCCTGGCAAACGCCATCACGCTGACGCCGGGAACGATCACGGTGTCGCTGGAAGGCTCGGAATACGTAGTACACTGTCTGGATCAGAGCCTGGCGGCGGGCATGGACGGCTCGGTCCTGGCGGAAATGCTCTCGAAGCTGGAGCAGGACTAAGCTATGCAGCTGATTTCTCTGCAGTTCTGTCGAGAAAAAAGACAGGCAATATGGAAAGTTATTTCTGAACAGTTCCTAAGGAGGTTGTGACAGATGGGAAATGGAATACCGGGATTGGAACAGGCGTATCATGTGCTTTTTACGGCCGCGCTTATTTTTCTGGCGGTCATGGTGGTGCTGTGCCTGATACGGGCGATCATCGGCCCGAGGATCGCTGACCGTATCGTGGCGGTGAATATGACGGGCACGATGGTCATGGTGATCATCGGGATACTGGCGCTGATGCTGCAGGAAGGGTATCTGGCGGACATCTGCCTGATCTATGCAATGATAAGCTTCCTGGCGGTCATTGTACTTACAAAGGTGTATATGGGGGTTTACCTTGAAAAGAAGGAAAAGGAGGAAGAAGCGCATGGCAGCGATTGAATGGATCCGGTTTCTGATCGGGGCTTTTCTGCTCCTGTTCGGCCTCGCTATTTTTGCGATCGAGATGGTGGGCGTTTTCCGGTTCCGGTATGTGCTGAACCGGATGCATGCCGCAGCGATGGGCGACACGCTGGGGATCGGTTTTTCTCTCGCGGGGCTGATCGTGATGAACGGCCTGAACTTTACGTCGATGAAGTTGTTTTTTGTCGTTGTCTTCCTGTGGTTCTCATCGCCGGCCTCATCGCATATGATCGCGCGCCTTGAGGTGACGACGGATGAAGAGCCGGAGAAGCATTACCGCCGGATGACCATGGCGGA
>CAYLPF010000038.1:1427-9055 GCA_964385485.1 uncultured Lachnospiraceae bacterium
GTTACGGGGATGATCCTTGATTACCGTGCTTTCGATACGCTGGGGGAATCCCATGTGCTTTTCATAGCGACGTGTACCGTGCTGATCCTGCTCCGCATTGACGATAAGAAGTGGAAAAATGCGCCCGTGGATCTTGGGAAAAATGACCGCCTCTACGAGCCGAAGAATGACGTGATCCTGCAGACCGTTGCGAAGATCCTCGTTCCGCCGATCCTTATTTTCGGTATTTATGTTATTTTGTGCGGGCATCTCGGGCCTGGCGGCGGGTTTTCCGGAGGCGCTATCATAGGCGCCGGCCTGATCCTGTACCTGAATGCCTTTGGCTTTAAGAAGACAGAACGGTTTTTCCGGGCAGGCACATACAAAAAGCTCAGCTTTACGGCGCTGGCCTGCTACAGCCTTTCGAAGTGCTACTCCTTCTATACGGGGGCGAACCATATCGAAAGCGCGATCCCCCTGGGGACTCCGGGGGCGATCCTGAGCAGCGGCCTGATCCTTGTTTTAAACATCTGTGTCGGCATCGTGGTAGCCGGCACGATGTATACATTTTACGTAATGTTCAGGAAGGGAGGGTATTGATATGAATCTGGCAAATCTGCTGAACAATTATGAAGAGGCAGTGGCGATGGTTCTGTTCGGTATTGGATTTTCCAATCTTCTTCTGCAGAAAAACCTGATCAAGAAGATCATCGGCCTGAATATCATGGATACGGCAATGTACCTGTTCCTTGCCCTGAAGGGCTATGTGGATGGGCGGAAGGCTCCGATCATAGCAGACGGGGTGCAGAGCGTGGAGGCGTATATCAACCCGATCCCCAGCGGCCTGGTGCTGACAGGCATTGTGGTATCCGTCTCGGTGTCGGCGCTGATGCTTTCGCTGACGATCCGCCTGTACAGCCGGTATCACACGCTGGATCTGGATGAGATCACGACGCAGCTTAAGAAGGAGGGACTGTGATGGCTTTTGTGCAGAATCTGCCCTTCCTGTCGATCCTCATGACGCTGTTTGCCGGGCCGCTTTCTTCTGTTCTGGACGGGAAAAAGGCAAGACGGCTGAATATGGCGGTGATCATTGTCGCGGGGATCATGTCGGCGGCGGTGCTTGCGTTCGTGACCGGCAGCGGGGAATCCTACGTTTACATGATGGGCCATTTTCCGGCGCCCTGGGGCAATGAGATACGCATCGGCACGCTGGAGGCTTCCATGGCTTTATTTTTCTGCGTGGTCATGCTCCTTTGCATGGTGGGCGGCGCGAGGGAACGGATCAATGAACTGGAGGAATCAAAGGAAAACCTTTATTATGTGATGGTGAACCTGCTGCTTTCCTCACTGCTGGCCCTGATCTATACAAACGACCTGTTCACGGCTTATGTGTTCGTGGAGATCAATACGATCTCCGCCTGCGGGCTGATCATGATCCGCCAGAACGGGCGGACGATCGAGGCCGCGACGCGGTATATGATCATGAGCCTGATGGGTTCCGGCCTTTTTTTGCTGGGTATCTGCTTCCTGTATGACCTGACTGGACATCTTCTGATGAGCAATATCCAGGAGCAGGTAAGGCTTTTGCAGGAGACAGGAGAGTACCACATCCCGCTTCTTGTATCGGTAAGCCTGATGTCGGTGGGTCTGGCGATCAAAAGCGCGTTGTATCCGTTCCATGCATGGCTTCCGGACGCTTATGGCTATTCGACGCTTTCCTCGGCGGCCATCCTCTCTTCCCTGGTATCCAAGGGGTACATTTTTCTGCTGATCAAGATATTCTACCGCGTGATCGGTTTTGATATTGTGCGGGAGAGCAAGGTGATCAATGTGCTTTTCATATTCGGTATTATCGGCATGATCCTGGGTTCCGTGGACGCGATCAGGGAGAGTAATATCCGCAGGATGATCGCCTACTCTTCAGTGGCGCAGATCGGTTATATTTATATGGGGCTCGGACTGGGGACGACGGCGGGAGTGATCGCCAGCATTTACCACATCGTATCCCACGCGGCGACAAAAGCGCTGCTGTTCGTGGCGGCCTCCGGGCTTACGGACGCCTCCGGCGACAGTACGGACTTTTTTGACCTGACAGGCGCAGGCTTCCGCAACAAGCTGGCCGGCGTGGCGTTTACAGTAGGTTCTCTTTCGATGGTGGGTTTTCCGATGTTTGCCGGATTCATTTCAAAGCTTTTGTTTGCCCAGGCAGGCATGGAGAGCGATCACAAGATGTTCCTGACGCTGGTCGCCTTGGCGGTCAGCACGATCCTGAACGCAGTCTACTTTATGAAAACGGTGATCCGTATCTATACGCCGGTGCGGAAAAAGGAACAGAAAGAGAAAAATTTTGCTGTCATAAAAGCAGGACAGCAGCCGGCAAAATCGTTTGCTCTGGTCTGCTTTATCATCCTGAACCTGATACTTGGACTCAGTTCAGAACCAATCGTAAGGCTGTTTGAAAATGGCCTGAAGATGTTTGCGTAGGAGGAAGAAAAAATGAGTGGTTTGATTTTACTGCCAATCTGTCTGCCGATCATCGCCGGAACCGTTATGCTGATCTCTTCGGCAGCATCAAAGTGGAGAAAGGCTCCCGATCTGGACGCGGCGGGGCTGAAAAAGCTCCATACCGCAGCGCTTCTGGCGCTTGCGGTTTCTGCCGCGGCAGCCCTTATCCTTGCATGGTCGGGGGATATCAGCTTTACTTTATTTTATCTGATGAAGGATATACCGATCTATTTCCATGTGGATGATATCGGAAGGGTATTTATCACGGTGATCAGTGTCATTTGGGTTGTTATCTGTATCTACTCCTTTGTGTATATGAAGCATGAAGGAGAAGAACGCAGATTTTTCGGATTTTATCTCGTTGTGTACGGTGTGCTGGCAGCCCTGGTGTTCTCCGGCAATCTGGTGACGATGTATCTCTTCTATGAGATGATGACGCTGACTTCCATGCCTCTTGTGCTGCACAACGGTTCAAAAGAAGCGATCATGGCGGCGCTGAAATACCTGTTTTATTCCATGTGCGGCGCTTACCTCGGGTTGTTCGGGATATTTTTCCTGTACAAATACTGCACTTCCCTGACCTTTACGCCGGGAGGCACTCTGGATATGGCTCTTGTATCGGGCAACCAGGGGCTTTTGCTGGCAGCGGTCTTTGCGATGCTCGTCGGCTTTGGCGTGAAGGCGGGCATGCTTCCGCTTCATGCATGGCTGCCGACGGCTCATCCTGTAGCGCCGTCGCCCGCTTCGGCCGCACTGTCCGGTATTATCGTAAAATGCGGCGTCCTGGCGGTCATCCGGACGGTCTATTATATTGTCGGGCCGGATTTTATCCGGGGCACATGGGTGCAGACCGCATGGATGGTCCTGACGCTGATGACCGTATTTATGGGCTCCATGCTGGCATTTCGGGAGCCGGTGTTCAAAAAACGTCTGGCTTACTCCACAGTCAGCCAGGCATCGTACATCCTGTTCGGGCTTTCTGTGCTGTCGCCGACAGCCATGACAGGCGCATTGCTTCATGTGGTATTCCACGCCTTCATTAAGTGTACGCTGTTCCTGACAGCGGGGATCTTTATCTTCCAGTGCGGGAAAACGCGTGTAGAAGAGCTGGTCGGCATCGGGAAGGAGATGCCGAAGACGCTGTGGTGCTATACCTTCGCTTCTCTGGCGCTGATCGGTATCCCTCCGACAAGCGGTTTTATCAGCAAATGGTATCTGGCGCAGGGCGCTCTGGAAGCAGATATCGGAGTCTTCCGCTGGATCGGCCCGGTGGTGCTGCTTATCAGCGCACTGCTGACGGCGGGGTATCTGCTGCCGGTGACGATGAAGGGCTTTTTCCCGGGGAAGGATGCGGAGCAGACAGAATGGAAAAAGCTGGAGCCGCCGTATCTGATGCTGCTCCCGCTTGCATTCCTGGCGCTGATGGCAGTGCTGCTTGGCGTATTTCCCAACCCGCTGATCCGTTATTTTGGCCAGATCGCGGCAACGGTAATGTAGAAGGGAGGAAATGCAGTGAATGCATCAATATTTGCGGTAGTCATATTGCTTCCGATCTTTGCGGGAGCGCTGATACCGCTGCTTCCTTTTCCCAACAGGACTTCAATGATGGTTTATATAGAAGCGGCGGTGACTGTGACATCCGCGCTTGTCCTTGCTGCTCTCTTAAACAGGCCGGAGGATGCCTTTGTGCTGTTCCGGTTTACCGGCGACCTTTCCATCAGCTTCCGGCTGGATGGTCTCGGAACAGTGTTTGCCGGTATCGTTTCGGCATTGTGGCCGCTGGCGACGCTGTATTCTTTTGAGTATATGAAGCATGAAAGCCACGAGAAGATTTTTTTCATGTTTTACACAATCACGTATGGCGTGACACTTGGCATTGCATTGTCAGAGGATATCATGACGATGTACTGCTTCTATGAGATGCTGACGCTGGTGACGCTGCCGCTGATCCTGCACACGCTGACAAGAGAGGCAGTGCTGGCCAGCCGTACCTATCTGTATTATTCCCTGGGCGGCGCGGCCTTTGCGTTTATCGGGATGGTATTCATCCTGAGCTACGGGACTACATCAAACTTTGTTCCGGGGGGAGTACTTGACGCTGCGAAGCTGGGAGATCACATGAACAGGCTTCTGATCGTTTATGTGCTGTGCTTCTGCGGCTTCAGCGTCAAGGCTGCCATGTTCCCGTTTTCCGGCTGGCTGCCGAAGGCCGGCGTCGCTCCGACGCCCGTCACGGCGCTTCTCCACGCGGTCGCGGTGGTCAAGGCTGGCGCCTTTACCGTCATGCGTGTAACGTATTACAGCTTCGGTACGGATCTTCTCCGGGGGACCTGGGCGCAGTACGTTTTGATGGCGCTGGTAGTATTTACGATCGTGTACGGCTGCAGCCGGGCGTTAAAGGAGACACACCTGAAAAGGCGTCTGGCCTGGTCAACGGTCAGCAATCTTTCTTATATCCTGTTTGGCGCGGTGATGATGACGCCTTTGGGGCTTGTGGGCGCTTTAAGCCATATGATCTTCCATGCGGTGATGAAGATCTGCTCCTTCTTCTGCGCCGGCGCTGTCATATACAAGACCGGAAGAAATTATATTTATGAGCTGAACGGCTTCGGGAGAAAGATGCCGAAGGTATTCATTATCTTTACGATCTCAGGAATGGCGCTGATGGGCGTGCCGGGCCTGTGCGGCTTTATCAGCAAGTGGAATCTGGTGCGGGCGGCGGTGGACAGCGGAAATCCGCTGGCGTATGCCGGTATAGCGGCGCTGCTTATTTCCGCGCTTCTGACAGCCATCTATATGATGTCGATCTCCATCCGGGCATTTTTCCCGGGAAAGGATTTTGATTACAGTACGATTGAAGATGTGGAAGACCCGAACTGGATGATGCTTCTTCCGCTGGTAATATTTGTGGCGGCGATGTTTTTCTTTGGCCTGCATTCCGCGCCGGTCATCCGGGCTCTGGAATCCATCGCGTCCCTGATGTAGCAAGGAGGAGAGTTCATGAAAGAAGCAATTCTTGCAATACTTGTTTTTTATCCGTTTCTTGGAGGACTCCTCGCGTATGCTGTGGGTGGGCGAAATGAAACGTACCGGGATTATCTGGCGGATTTTGTGACGGCCAGTGAGCTTGCTTTGATGGCGGTACTCTTTGTACTGTACGGAGGCAGTGCGGGAGACGGCACAGTGCTTCGCTGCCATGTGGCCGGGGTCTGTGGATTCGGGCTGAATTTTAAGCTGGACGGATTCCGGCTCGTCTATGGAACGATCGCAGCTCTCATGTGGATGATGACGACGATCCTCTCAAGGGAATATTTTGGGCATCATGGGAACCGCAGCCGCTTTTATCTGTTTTTACTGATGACGCTGGGTGCGACCATGGGCGTATTTCTGTCAGCGGACCTGTACACGACATTTATCTTTTTTGAGATCATGTCCTTTACCTCTTACGTATGGGTGGCCCAGGAAGAGAATGAGCCGTCGCTGCGGGCGGCCGCGACATATCTGGCAGTGGCGGTCATCGGCGGCCTTGTGATGCTCATGGGTATCTTTCTGGTGTATCATGCGCTGGGGACGTTGGCAATGGATGAACTGCTGGATGCCGCCTCATCTTATCCGGACCGCAATGTCCTGTATGCGGCAGGAGCGTGCATGCTGTTTGGCTTCGGCGCTAAGGCCGGGGCGTTTCCGCTGCATATCTGGCTGCCGAAGGCGCATCCGGTAGCTCCGGCTCCGGCCTCCGCGCTGCTTTCCGGTATCCTGACAAAGACAGGGGTATTCGGCGTACTTGTTGTCAGTTCAGAGATCTTTCTGCATGACGCGGCCTGGGGAAAATTGATCCTGACGATCGGCGTCCTGACGATGTTCGGCGGCGCGGTGCTGGCAGTCTTTTCCATCGATCTGAAACGGACGCTGGCCTGTTCCTCGATGTCCCAGATCGGATTTATCATGGTAGGCGTCGGCATGCAGGAACTTCTCGGCGAAGAGAATGCCCTGGCTGTACACGGCACGATGCTGCATATGATCAACCATTCGCTGATCAAGCTGGTGCTGTTCATGGCGGCAGGTGTCATTTATATGAATACCCATGCGCTGGATCTGAACCGGATCCGGGGTTTTGGACGGAAGAAGCCGCTCCTGAAGGGGATTTTCCTCATCGGCGCACTGGCCATCGGCGGTATCCCGCTGTTTGGCGGATATGTCAGCAAAACGCTGCTGCATGAGAGTATCGTGGAATATGGCGGCGGCCTTGTGATGCATGGCGTAGAGTGGATCTTCCTGTTTTCCGGCGGACTGACCGTGGCGTATATGACGAAGCTTTTTGTCGCTGTTTTTGTAGAGGAAAATGAGGATCGTACACTTCAGAAAAAGTATGACGGTATGAAGGCGTATATGAACCGGGAGAGTACGTTTGCTCTGGCGGGAAGCGCCCTGATCCTGCTGGTCTGGGGCCTGTTCCCGCATAATCTGATGGATCGTGCGGCAGGACTGGGGCAGCGCTTTATGCATCTTGAAGAATTCGGCCATGTGGTATCGTATTTCAGCCTGAAGAATCTGTCCGGAGCGTGTATATCTATCGCCATTGGCGCTGTGGTCTACCTGTTCTTTATCCGGAAGATTCTGATGCGGGAGGAAAGAGGGGGCGTCCGTTCCTATGTGAATCTGTGGCCGTCCTGGCTGGATCTGGAGAATCTGGTCTACCGCCCGTTACTGCTGGAGATCCTTCCGGCGATCTGCGGAGCCGTCTGCCATGTACTGGATGTGTTCCTTGATACGCTGGTGAAATATCTGATCCCGGCCTGCGGTGCGATCTGCCGGATCCCGGATCTGTTCGTCGATACGCTGGTGAAATATCTGCTCCCGATTTGCCGCGTTATCTGCCGTGTGTTTGACAGCCTGCCGGATCTGCTGGCAGTGGGACTTCGGAAGAGCGTGTACCGCGACAGTCCGCTTCCGCATGAGCTTGCGGAGGGAACAGTATTCACGCTGGCCTGCGGCAGAGTCATGAATTTCTTCCAGCACTTTGCAAACCTTACCTGGCGCAGGAAAGCTCCGGCGCGGAAGGATTATGTGCATATCCTGGCGGTACGGTATGATGAGTTCCGGGAAAACAATATGATCATCGCAAGAAGCCTTTCCTTTGG
>CAYLPF010000039.1:0-8964 GCA_964385485.1 uncultured Lachnospiraceae bacterium
AAAAATACCCTGTCCGCCCCATACTCACTGCCAAATTTCTGTACTACTTTTTGTATATTCGGTATTTCTAAGATTTTACTCATATCAACACCCCTTCCTGTGCAATTAAATAGTACCATAAATTACGATGTAATAAAAGACAAAATCGATTAACAATTCCTGTTTTGTATACTGCTCGAAACCTTCAGGCGTCCCTGCAATCTTCTCGTCCTGTCGGCTAAACTGTTCCTTGTAACTGCATATACTGCGGCGAGCAAAATTAATTGCCATTTCCCAATTGTTCGCGAATATAATACGGCCACGAAAATGCACAGCATTTTCATGGCCGCAGATCTCGCTACTTTTCTTTTCCAAAAAACTCCAAAAACACTTTATTGAATTCTTCCGGATTTTTATACGGGATATCATGCGCATGGCCTTTCCACACCTCGGTTTTGCAGTTTGGGTTCATTTCTCCCAATCGCAATGTGGAGGCTATCATGACATCCCTGCTTTCTTTTTCTCCCACCAACGCCAGCATCGGCACGGAAACCTTTGCAAACTGCGGATATTTTTCTATATCCACCCCATCATAGGAATATGCTTCGTAGTTATCCTTCCGGTTCTGCTTTGCCTGCCTGATATAGTCAGCCGCTGTCTGCGGATCCATATGCATATCTTCCGTAACCTTTTTCAGCATCCACGGGGAATTCTCCACATAATAGAAAAGCTTCTCCAGCCGGCATAGCCGTTTCGTCTTCTTCGGATCCTTCAGCAGCCACGCGGAAATAATGACCGCCCTGTCGATCCGTTCTTCTGCTTCGCAGAGCAGAGCAACCGCAAGCTGCGCTCCCATGGAAAAACCCGCGATCGATACTTTTTCCTTCCCGATCTTATCCATGATCTTAAGTACGCCGTCAATATTTTCCCGCAGATTCCATAGCTTTCCCGCTTCTTCTCCGGTTCCCAGCAGATGAACCTCTATCAGGTGAAACCGATCGGCAAACGGATACTGGCAGTAAAAGGTCTGCGCCATCCCCGCTCCTGGAAGCAGCAGGATTGTCGGATTTTTCGGATCCCCGAATTCTTTGTAAAATAACATCTGCATATCCCCTTTTGTATCAAACAATATCATATGTCCGCGTGAAATACCATTCCACGCGGCACAAAGCATTATCACATGTTTTCAAGCGCTATGAATGCGCACTCCAGTTGGACAGATATCAGCTTGCGTATCGGGATAACTTCATATTGTACGTGATCCGTAATACTGGCTTCCATTTCATCCAGCTTCCTCTGCCCCTCTTTTCTGGCATCCTCCAGAACTGCCGGTAATGGAGCATCTGTTTCCTTTTGCAGCTCATCGATCATGTGCGGCAGCAATCCGACAAAATTCATCCAGACAGAAGTCATTCCGTACAGATTGTCAAACACTTCACTCTTCTTTGCCGGTTCCTGAAGCTTTGGATCCTGCGCAATTGCCTGCATGCGTATTGCATTTTCTGTCATAAATATCCCAACCGTGTTTTCAATCATACGCCGAAATGAATTGGACTCCGGAATAAGATGGCCGATCCGTTCCATCTGGTTTTTCAGAAATGTGCAGCTGTCTTCCGTTCTCCTGCAGTTGTACATCATGGCATCCTTTTTGCTCATTTCGGAAGGCGATTCATCGCTTATCAGTTCATTATAAAAATAGGGCAGCTCACATACCAGAGACAGTGTATCGCCGAAACGGTTGGCATACTCATCGCTGGAAGCCCCGCTTCCCACAACGTCCTGCGGATTTGCAATGCCATTCGCCTCATAATAATCGTACATGTCTTTTACTGACAGCATTTTATAAACTGCAGGCGCCAGAGGCACGCAGCACGGCATTTCCGGCTCACCCAGCGCAAGCGGTATCCCGTATTTTTCGGAAACAGCCGTCACTCTCCGGTAAATTTCCGGTTTATCCTTTGAGATATACCAGAATACGCCTCCGAATCCCCCATTGTGAAGGGAATATAAAAAGTCCGGACGTATCTCTTCGATCAGTTTCATAAGCGCCTGCGTCTCCGGAATCGGCTTATGAAAATGCAGGTTCTTATAGTCGATGGGAAATGTCCATTCCACCTGCTCTGTCATGGCGGGGCGGTAATAATGCTCCGCGTAATTGCGCAGAGTGAACGGGCCTGAAAACCAGCCTTCATTTAATCTGGTTCCGTCCGGATCCACACATTTGATCAGATACCATGTGCAGTTCATCTTTTCCAGGAATTCCTCATGCTCCGCCAGATACCTGGAAAAAAACTCCAGAGTCATCGCGCCGATCGGTTCATTCGGATGCGGGCAGGCAAAGGCCAGCACTGTGCGGGAGCCGGTTCCGATACGCAGGCAGCGTATCGGAGACCCCTTTCTTGAATGACCAATCACTTTTACCGAAATACAGTCAGGATACTCTTCTGCCAGTTTTTCCGTGCTTTCATCCAGTTCATCCACCGTCAGGAACCGGCTGTACGCGGGAATCCTGTCTGTTACTTCCTGATAATTCACCCTTTTTCTCCTTAATTAAAACGGGTTTCTTGTAAATGTAACGTAAGTAAACTCTGTCTGTGCCGCCTTATCCACAGCAGTGTCATACGGAAGTCCGGACAGATAATCCTTGTACGCGTTAATGGCGATATCCTCAGCCACCGGTACAATGATCATGTCTTCCGCACAGATCTCCTGGATTTTCTTATAGCACTGCGCACGCTCTTCCTGGTCATTGGATGCCGCGGCTGTCGCAAACAGTTCATCCACTTCTTCATTGCTGTAGTTTGAGAAATTCATGATGCCGCCGGTGCCTATACGATGGAAGAACATAGACGGGTCAGGGCCTATCTGGCCGCCCATGGCGTACATATCATATCCTTCTCCGCTGTATCCCAGCTCCATAAATGCGCCCGCGTCCAGCGTATTGATCGTCAGGTCAACGCCTACTTCCGCCAGATTCGCTTTCATGATCTGGGAGAAGTTCAGGAACGGATCCAGATTGAAGGTTGCCAGGGACAGATGCAGATAATATCCGTCACCGTCTTTTTCAAGCCCTGCCTCCTGGAGAAGCTCTTCCGCCTTCGCCTTATCACATGCCGGAATCTCCGCATCTTCATTGTACGCCCACTCAACAGACGGCGTATAGTATCCTTCTGCCAGAACACCGCTCTCGCCGTACGCCTTGTCTACGATCTCCTGACGGTCAATCGCCATTGTCAGTGCTGTACGGACATTTACATCCGCCAGAGCTTCCGACTTGAAGTTATACCCATAATAGTAACGTCCGAAATTCGGCGTGCTCGTCACAACCGTATCAGGTGTATTTCTCAGAGTCGTGATCTGTGAACCTGCCGGCATTACGCCCAGCACGTCGATCTCCCCATTGCCAAATGCCTGGATCGCCGTATTGCTGTCCGGGATGATCTGATACACCAGTTTGTCATATGCCGGTACCTGCCCGAAGTAGTCCTGATTTGCTTCCAGCGTAATAGAAACTCCAGGATCATACTCAACCAGCTTAAACGGGCCGCTGCCTATCGGCGCCGAGGTGGCCGCGTCACATGCCAGCCAGTCCTCTTCCCCTGCAAAAATATGCTCCGGAAGGACCGTCGCCCCAAGGAAAGAAATATTGGAGAGCAGGGCGGAATCCGGCGTTGTCATATGAAATACCACAGTGTGCTCGTCCGCTGCCTCAAAGCTTTCCACGCTGCCAAGGTAAGATGACAGATATGCGCTCTGCGCCATGATCTCCTCAAATGTCCATACGACATCCTCCGATGTGACAGCCTCGCCGTCATGCCACAGTGCGTCCTCTGCAAGATGGAACGTATAAGTCAGGCCATCCTCTGCGATCTCCCAGCTCTGCGCAAGATCCGGAAGGACTTCTCCATTCCAGTTCAGTTTTACCAGACGGCTGAAAATATTTTCAGACACTACATATCCCCAGTCATCCGGGTTGCCTACCTGATTAAAGGAAGACGGATCCCCCTGTAATCCAACGATCAGTGTCTGTCCCGCGCTGAAGTCTTCCTCTGCGGAAACGCTTCCTGCCAGAAGAGATGTCAGCATCATGGCTGCGGTACATACGGCCGCGGCAGCTTTTTTCCATTTCTTTTTCATTTCTCACTTCTCCTTTTCTGTATGATTTGTGGGAAACGCTATGGATTTTTATGGCGCTTCCCGCGCCGGTTTTTGCTGTGTATCAATACAGATTTTTCCTGCAAAACCGTGCGCTGATGTATTTTATCCTGCCTGGGCAGATTACATCCCTGTGTGGAATTTTACGCCTCCTTTGTTTCACTCAGCATGTGGCAGGCCGCCGTATGTCCCGCCTCACATACGCTTACCCGCGGACGCTCCGCAAAGCATTTTTCACACGCGTGGCTGCACCTGGGCGCAAAATAACATCCTTTTCTCTCACCCGACATAACAGGCGGTTCTCCGGGCACGGCTACCGGTATTTTCTGCTCATCCGGATCAATATCCGCACAATAGGACAGTAACGCCTGCGTATATGGATGACACGGATTCTGCAGCACCTGGTCTGTCTCGCCATACTCTACGATCTGCCCCAGATACATGACGGCGATCGTATCCGTAATATATCGCGTGGTCGCCAGATCATGGCTGATAAAAACGAGCGACGTATTTTTTGTTTTGCTGATATCCCGCAGAATATTAATAATATCCGCCCGAACCGACACATCCAGCATGGACACCGGCTCGTCCGCAACGATGAAGGAAGGGTTCAGCAGCATCGAGCGGACAATGGAAATACGCTGGAGCTGGCCGCCCGACAGTTCATGCGGATACCGGTTCAGGAAGTCCCTGGCAGGCCGGAGTCCCGCGTCCTCCAATGCCCTGATGCAGATTTCCGTCCTCTCATTTTTCCCGTTTCCAATATGATGGATACGAAGAACCCTCATCAATACGTTTTCAATCGTCTGCCCTGGCGGAAATGTATCAAAGGGATTCTGGAACACCATCTGAGCCAGCTTGCAGAACTGCCTGCGGTTCTTTTTTATCATGTCGGCAGCGCTGTTTCCCTCATATTTGACCGTACCGGAGGTGATTTCCTCCAGCCCCACAAGAATCCTTCCAAGGGTCGACTTTCCGCAGCCGCTTTCTCCGATAATACCCAGCACCCTGCCTCTCTCAAGGGTAAAACTCACATCATCCAAGGCCTGGATGTATTCTTTTCCCTGACTTCCGCGGATGGTGTATCTTTTACAGAGATGTTCTGCTTCAAGAAACGCCATTGCCATCACCTCCATCTGCCAGAGTATTCTCCCAAAACGGGCAGGCTGTCAAATGACCCGCCTCAACCTCGTTCATTTCAAAACCGACCTTTCTGCACATTTCCGTCGCCCATCTGCATCTCCCGGCAAATACACAGCCCTGCGGCTTTGCAGACAGATCCGGCATACTTCCCGGCATGCCCCGGAGACCGGATCTCTCGCCATGCAGAGACGGAAACGACCCAAGCAGCCCCTTTGTATATGGATGCGACGGCCGGTGGATCACCTGTGACACGGATCCATATTCCATCATCCGTCCCGCGTACATCACAGCGACCTGCTCACAGCAGGAAGAAACGACGGAAATGTCATGAGTGATCAGCATCCATGTCACATTCATAACATCCCTCAGCTTTCTGATCTCCTGAATGATCTGGCCCTGTGTGATCACGTCCAGAGCCGTAGTGGCTTCGTCCAGGATCACCAGCGGGGGATTGTGCATCAGGCTTGCCGCGATGGATACTCTCTGCAGCTGACCTCCCGACAGTTCGTGAGGATATGATCTTAAGACTCTGCCCGGAAGGTTGACCAGCTCCAGAAGCTCCAGCATGCGGCTCTGTATTTCGCTTCTGGAAGACTGCGGCTCATGAACCAGATACATATCCGTAAGCTGCCGGCCAATCTTATGAACCGGGCTTAAGATATTCATGGACTTCTGAAATACAACGGACATTTCCTTCCACCGCAATTTCTGCATCTCTTCTTCCCGCAGGGATAAAAGGCTTTTCCCATTCAGCTTCACCTCTCCCTCTACGACCGTACCCTGCGGAAGCATCCGAAGAACCGCCAGAGCAAGCGTTGACTTGCCGGAGCCGCTTTCTCCCACGATCCCCAGCGGTTTTTTCTCCTCAATATCCAGCGATACATGTTCTGCGGCAGCGATCCGGCGGTCTTTCATCTGATATGTTACATTCAAATCCCTGATCTCCAATAATGCCATGATCACCGCCTCCTTTTCTTCGGATTGATCTGGTCTGATATTCCGTCACCGATCAGATAAAATATCAGTACCACCAGCAAAATAGCCAGCCCCGCAAAGGTGGCGACCCACCAGCCGTTCAGGATATAGCCTCTGCCCTGGTTGATCATCTGGCCCCAGCTTACGACATTCGGGTCTCCCAGCCCCAGGAAAGAAAGGGATGCTTCTGTCAGGATCGCTCCGCCTATATTCATGGTCGTATTGGCGATCACCGGAAACACGCCATTCGGTATAATGTACCGGAAAATAATACTGAAGTGGCTCTCCCCCACCGCCTGTGCACTTTTCACAAAGGTTCGCTCCCGCAGGGACATCGTCTGCGCCCTCATAAGCCTGGCATTGGAAGGCCAGCTCGTAATGCCTATCACCAGCATGACATTCAGGATACTACTCCCGAACAGCGCGACAATGATCAGGATCAGGAAAAAGGACGGGAGCATCATGAAAATATTAATGATCTCGTTCATGATCTTATCGGCGATCCCGCCGAAATATCCCGCTGCCGCCCCGAAAATGATACCTATCACACAGGAGATCAGGGCTGCCATCGTGCCTACCAGCAGCGATACTCTTGTTCCCTCTATCAGCATACTGAGCACGTCTCTTCCAAGATCGTCCGTCCCCAGCAGATACCTGGAACACGGTCTGCTTAATATATCCGTTCCCAGGCTTTTTGCGCTATATGGCTCCAAAAACGGAGCGAAAACTGCAATAAGAATCAAAACTGCCAGCAAAAACAACCCGATCTTAAACGGTCTGTTGTCTTCTATTGATCGATACAATGCCTTTATCTTTTTCATAATATGCGCCCCACCTATTTATAACGGATCCTCGGATCAACAGCCGCATACACAAGGTCTGTGATCATAGTAACTACTGCAACTGAAACGGAAAGTACCAGATAGATTCCCATCAGCAGCGGATAATCTCTTTTTGCTATCGCATCCAGCATCAGTCTTCCTATACCGGGCCATGCGAATACTTCCTCAATAAGGGCAGCCCCCATCACCGTATACGCCAGATTAATGCCAAAAACGGTAATGGTCGGCAAAATGCTGTTTTTTAATACGTATCTCCGGAAGATCTTTTTTTCATCCATACCGACCGCGCGGAATGTGGTAATAAAGTCCTCCTGCATGATCTGGGAAACGGAAGTCCGGAAGATGCGAAGATAGACCGGGATCTGTATGACGGTGAGTGTTCCCACCGGCAGGATCATATGCTTCAATATGTCCATTACCCTGGCCATTCCCGTATAGCTTGCCCGGAGATTCTGCATCCCCGAGGTCGGCAGGAACCGCAGGCCTGTAGAAAATATAAGAATCATCATAAGTCCAAGCCAGAAAGGGGGCATGGAATAAAAGAAATAGGAGATCACGTTAACGATCCGGTCCAGAATGCTCCCCTCCTTTGGCGCTGTGAACAGCCCCAGAAGGGTTCCCAGGATCATCGAAAGTATCGCACTCGTCAGAGCCAGCAACGAGGAGGGGCCGAACCGCTCCCAGATAATAGAGGCAACCGACTGATTGAAAACATAGGAATTGCCAAGATCCCCACGCAGAAGGTTCCCCATATAATTAAAGAACTGAATGTGCAGCGGTTTATCCAACCCGTATTTTACGGTCAGCGCCGCTTCCATCTCAGGAGAAGGGTGGCCGCTTCCGGCCAGTATCTGCGTCGGATCTCCCGGCGCGAGATGTATCAGCATGAAATTGATCACTAACGCCACGGCAATCGTGATCATTGCCAGAAATACTCTTTTTACTATGTATCGTTTCATTGCGCTCCCCCAGTTTTTTCTCCTTTTTCACTTTTGCAGATTAACTCATTAAAATATGAACCGGTTCATATTATCGCATATTTCAGATATATAGTCAATGTATTTTCATTTTCGCCCGGCATATATTTTCCATTTTCTGTTTTCTGTTTGCTTTTTGCAGGAAAAATGAATATAATCTACAAAGAATCGTTTCGTTGATCAGAAAGGAGCTGACACTATGCCGCTGCCGACGTTTTACCGACTGCCGGAAGAGAAAAAGAACCGCATTTTACAGGCGAGTTATGAAGAATTTATCCGGTATAAAGATAACTATGAAAAAGCCAGCATCAAGCGGATCGCAAAAAATGCCGGTGTGTCCATCGGCAGTATGTACCAGTATTTCAGCGACAAGGCTGATCTTTTCCTTTATCTGGCACAGTATTATACCCTGGCCCCAAACCAGGATCCTGTGAACGACACATTGATCGAACGCACACAGAAGCAGGTGGAATTCCTGCACGATCTCCCGCAGGACAGCAGGCATAACCAGCTGAACGGCATTCTCCGAAAGAACGGCCATGCTATCCTGTATCCGCTGTTGGCCAATTATATGATTGAAAATGAGATATTTGAAAATATCCTGGAATACCTGAAACATGATAAAGAAAGGGGCCTCGTCCGTGACGGTGTCGATCTGGAGATGGCAGCATTTTTGTATCTGGCCTGCGACGCGCTGGGATACGCTTACATCGCGCATATCCCCGAATGCTCCGATCAGGATTTTGAAGATGCTATGAATAAGCTCAGTGATCTTGTGTTTCACGGGATCTACAAAAATCAGGACGGTTGAGCCTTGCTGCGCACCCCTTCTCCATGAGCCGCGCGCAAAAAAAAGCACCGCCCCCGCAGGCTTAACCCTTGCAAAAGCGATA
>CAYLPF010000040.1:0-2374 GCA_964385485.1 uncultured Lachnospiraceae bacterium
CTGGACATTTGTCGAAAACAGGTATATAGTAGAAACGTAAAAAAAATAACATTTGTTGGTTTTGAACCAGCCTTCGCAAGTTCCGAGAGGATTAATAGAGAAACCGGTGCAAATCCGGTACGATCCCGTCACTGTGATAGGGAGCTTCACAGCAGTTATGTCACTGGGCTTTGTCTCAAAGTAAGCCTGGGAAGGCGCCGTGGAGCGGTGAACTTAAGTCAGGAGAACTGCTTGCGAATGATTCAGTATGATTCTTACGGTAGATAGGAAGCAGCTATTTTTGTTGTGTATTTTGCGCCCGTATTATGCATACGGGCGCTATAATATATGCAGAAAAATCCCAGGGAGAAGTCCGCCTTTTTCCGGAAATCACATCAGCCGTAGAACCATGATCGATATGGGTCTGCGGCTTTTTGGGTTTGGTGATGAATCAGGAAAATGTGGGAAGGAGAGTAAGAAGTGTCTAAAAAGCAAATTGGAAGAAGATTCGTCCAGATACTGATCGTATTGTTTGGCATCAGCTTTTTCACCTTTGCGCTGACGTATCTGTCGCCGGGCGATCCGGCAGAGATCATGCTGACCGAGTGCGGCAACCTGCCGACGCCGGAGCTGCTGGAGCAGACGCGCCATGAGCTGGGACTTGACCGGCCGTTTCTTGTGCAGTACGGCTCCTGGTTGAAGGGCGTGCTGACAGGAGACATGGGAAATTCGTATTCCTTTAAGGTGCCGGTAGTACAAAAGCTGACCAGCAGCTTCTGGCCGACGCTCGAGATGTCGCTTCTGGCGCTGCTGATCATGATCGTTGTATCAGTCCCTCTGGGGATCGCCGCGGCAGTGTATCAGAACAAGTGGCCGGATTATCTCGTCAGGGGTATTACGTTCATTGGCGTGTCCGTGCCGAGCTTCTGGTTGGGTCTCATACTGCTCAGTATCTTCGGCGTACAGCTTCGCTGGGTCAAGGTTGCAGGGGGCAGTACCGATCTGAAGTCGATGATTCTTCCATCCGTCACACTGGCACTCGCAATGTCAGCAAAGTACACAAGACAGGTGCGAAGCGCCGTACTGGAAGAGCTGCATCAGGATTACGTAACGGGAGCGAGGATGCGGGGCATCACCGAGAAGGCGATCCTCTGGAAACACGTGCTGCCCAACGTTATGCTTCCCCTGGTAACGCTGCTCGGCCTGTCACTGGGAAGCCTGCTGGGAGGTACGGCAGTTGTAGAGATCATCTATAACTGGCCGGGTATGGGAAGCATGGCGGTCAAAGCGATCTCCTGCCGCGATTATCCGCTGGTACAGGGGTATGTACTCTGGATCGCCATTCTCTACATGTGCATCAACCTGCTCGTGGATCTGTCCTACAACTTCTTAGACCCGAGATTAAAGGAGGGAAGGTAAATTGAAAAAAGCAAAGTTTTTCAGAGAGCATAAGCAGTTTACCATCTTTCTGGTCCTGGCGCTTATGATCGTCGGCGTGGCAGTTTTTGCACCGTGGATCGCGCCGAAGGATCCGCTGGAAGCGGTGATGCTGGATTCCCTGAAAGCGCCGTGCGCACAGTATCCCTGCGGAACGGATAAGCTTGGGAGAGATCTTCTGTCCAGGGTCATTTATGGGACAAGGACATCCCTGGTCATGACACTGGTACTGGTGGCGGTCATCTTTGTGGTGGGTACCGTTCTGGGCGTTCTTGCCGGTTATTTCGGAGGTATTGTGGATGAGGTCATCATGCGTATCGCGGATATGATGATTTCCTTCCCGGGGCTGGTGCTGGCGATCGCTATTGCCGGTATGCTGGGGCCGAACCTGGTCAACGCTGTGATCGCGATCTCCGCGGTGAGCTGGACGAAATACGCCCGCCTGTCCAGAAGCATGGTGCTGAAGGTAAAGAAGAGCCTGTATATTGAGGCGGCTGTGGTAAACGGGACAAAGACATGGAAAATTCTTGTGCGGCATGTCCTTCCGAATATGATCACACAGATAGTGGTCACAGCGGCGGCAGATATCGGGACGATGATGCTGGAGCTGGCATCCCTGTCATTCCTGGGCTTTGGCGCGACGGCGCCGACTCCCGAGTGGGGACTGATGCTCAATGAAGGAAGGACGTATATGGCAAAGGCGCCGTGGCTGATGATCTACCCCGGTATTGCCATCGTTATCGTAGTTATCGTATTTAACATGCTCGGCGACAGCATCCGTGATGTGCTGGATCCGAGACAGGAGTAAAGAGAAAAGGAGAACTGTTATGAAAAGAACATTTTTGAAAAAAGCACTGGGCATGGTTCTTGCGGGCGCAATGACGATGGCCCTTGTACCGGCGCTGCCGGCAGCCGCAGAAGGCGAGATCACCATCGGAGTAACGAGCTTCGCGGATAC
>CAYLPF010000040.1:2474-8955 GCA_964385485.1 uncultured Lachnospiraceae bacterium
AATGCGAATATGTCAGGCAGTCTGGCTGACCCGCTGTTCCTGATCGTGGATACGAACGTAGACGATTCCAATTGGGAGATGGAAGGACCGATCTGTACGGGACCTTACGCGGTAGAATCCTTCAACCCGACCGATTCCTGTGTGGTTGTAAGAAATGAGTACTACTGGGACGGCGAGGTGCCGCTTGACCGTGTTACCCTCAAGTGTATCGACGACCAGACGACGCGTTCTATGGCGCTGCAGACTGGCGAGATCGACATCGCTTACAACCTGAAGACAGAGAACCTGATCGAGTTCGAGGGGTATCCGGAGTACGAGATCCAGCAGCTCCAGTCGCTGCGTTCTACTTATGCATTTATGAACCAGAACGGGGCGCTGGGCGATCTGGCGCTGCGCCAGGCCCTGCTCCGCGGTCTTGATAAAGAAACATACTGCAGCGTGCTGCTGGAGGGCGGCGCGACGGCAGGAAAGGCTCCGGTTCCTCCGACACTGGATTATGGATTTGATGAGCTGACAGATGAGAACGCATACGATCCGGAAGGCGCGAAGGCTATCCTGGCAGAAGCAGGCTATGTGGACAACGACGGAGACGGCTATGTGGAGACTCCGGAGGGAGAGCCGCTGGCGCTGAATTTTGTGATCTATACGAGCCGTGCGGAGCTTGGCGTTTATGCGCAGGCGGCACAGTCCAATCTGAAGGATATCGGTATCAATGTAAATCTGGAGACAGTAAGCTATGAGACATTGCTGGACCGGAGAGATTCCGGGCAGTATGACCTGCTGATCTGGAATGTACTGGTGGCAAATACAGGCGATCCGGAAAACTATCTGCGTGAGAACTGGTACAGTACATCCGCAAACAATACAGCGGGCTACAACAATCCGGAGGTGGACGCTCTTCTGGACGAGCTGGCCTCCACCTTTGACGCGGATGCAAGACGCGATCTGGTGATCCAGATCCAGCAGCACATTATGGATGACGCGGCAACTGTATTCTTTGGCTATGAGACGACCTACCTGTTCAGCAATACACGGGTGACAGGCGTCACCATGTATCCGATGGATTACTACTGGCTGACAAAGGATATCAAACTGGCAGAGTAAGGAAAAGCCAAAGCTCTGCCCTGAACGAAAAGAGATGGCTGTCATCTTCAGGCATAGCAAGATGACAGCCCGCAAGATCAAAAGGAGCAGAAAAATGCTGGAAATAAAAGATTTGGCGATTCAGTACGGGAAGCAGCCTCCGACAGTGGAGCACTTTGATCTTTCCATGAAAAAAGGCGAGATCATCAGCGTAGTGGGCGAGAGCGGGAGCGGCAAGACAACAGTCATCCGCGCCGTGCTTGGCGCACTGGCCGGGAGCGGCCGCGTGACCTCCGGCGATATCCTGTTCCACGGGAAATCCCTGCTGAACAATTCAAAGGATGAGTGGAGGGAGCTGCGCGGGACGAAGATGTCCATGATCTTTCAGGACTGCGGCGGCACCTTAAATCCCATTCGAAGGATCGGAAGCCAGTATGTGGAATATATCCGCACACACAGCGGCAGAACCACGCAGGAGGCGTGGTCGCTGGGCGTTTCGATGCTGGAGAAGATGCGTCTGCCGGACGCGGAAAATATCATGAAAAGCTTTCCGCACCAGCTTTCCGGGGGTATGCGTCAGAGAGTCGGTATCGCAATGGCGATGACCTTCAATCCGGAGCTGCTGCTGGCGGACGAGCCTACGAGCGCACTGGACGTAACGACGCAGGCGCAGATCGTGCGGCAGATGATGGAACTGAGGGATAATTTCGGCACAGGGATCATTATCGTGACCCACAACCTCGGCGTAGCCGCATACATGGCGGACCAGCTTATCGTCATGCAGTACGGCAAGGTGGTAGACCGGGGAACGCGGGATGAGGTAATGAACCATCCGACCAATGATTATACAAAGAGACTGCTGGCAGCAGTCCCGGAAATGGGGGGCGAGCGTTTTGTTTCATGAATCTGAGCTTGTACTTCAGGCAAATCATATTGTAAAACAGTTTCCCGCCTCCGGGGGACGGACGCTGACAGCGTGTAATGATGTGAATCTCAGTGTCTATAAAGGGAAGACACTTGGGATCGTCGGAGAGAGCGGCTGCGGCAAGTCCACCTTTGTCCGCATGGTGATCTCCATGGACAGGCCAACGGAAGGGGAGATCCTGTACAGAGGCAAAAACATCGTAGCGATGTCAAAAAAGGAGACCTGGGAGAACCGCCAGAATATGCAGATGGTCTTTCAGGATCCGCTGGCTTCCTTTAATCCGAAAATGAAGATCATCGATATCCTCACGGAGCCGCTGATGAACTACGGAAGGCTCAAAAGAAGCGAGAAGAAGGCAAAGGCGGGGGAGCTTCTGGAGATGGTAGAGCTTCCGGCTGATTTCATGTACCGTTTCCCGCACAATATGAGCGGAGGACAGAGACAGAGGATCAGTATCGCCCGGGCGCTTTCACTGGAGCCGGAAATCCTTGTGTGTGACGAGGCGACATCCGCCCTGGATGTGTCGATCCAGAAGACGGTCATCGAGCTTCTGGTCCGGCTGCAAAAGGAAAAGCAGATCAGTATGATCTTTATCTGCCATGACCTTGCCCTCATCCAGTCCTTTGCGCATCAGATCGCCGTCATGTATCTCGGACATATCGTAGAGACGATCCCGGGAGAGGATGTATCAGATAAAGCGCTGCATCCGTATACGCAGGCGCTGCTGGGAGCCCAGTTCTCGATCCATATGGATCCGGGCGAGAAGATCGAGAGTATCGAGAGCGAGGCGCCAAGCCCGCTGGATGTGCCGAAGGGCTGCCCGTTCCAGAACCGCTGTGAGCATTGCAGCGAAAAGTGCAGGACGGTAAAACCGGCGCTTACAGAAGTGGAGCCGGGACATGAAGTGGCGTGCCATCATATCACAGATAAAAAATCATAAAATGGCGGATGCTTCGTTAAGGATAAAAAATAAGAAAGGCAAAGCAGAATGAAAAAGAAAAGAAACGTGTTAATCGGCCTGGTTCTTCTACTGGTTCTGTTTGCGGGCTTCCCTGCGCAGGCAGAGGAGGACAGAGGCGGCAGCGATACGTACAGAGTCGGCGTTGTGGTCTACAGTCAGGACAGCCAGGAAATGATGATGTTCATGAACTATTACCGCGACTACATTCAGGCTGGTTTTTCGGTGAAGTTCTATTTCTCGGATGCGGTTGATACTGCTGAGGATGAAAATGCGTTTATCGAGGCGCTGAAGGAGCAGGGGGTACAGGGCGTGATTTCCTTCTGCGGCTATGACCTGCCGGATACGATCAGGGTTTGTGAGGAAAACGGGATGTACTACGTTCTGGGTTCCAACGTTGTCAGCGATGAAGATTATGAGGCAGTGAAGGATAATCCATGGTTTCTCGGTTCCATAGGCCCGGATCCGGAGGCGCTGTACCAGTCCGGCTGTGATATGGCGGAATACTTTGCGGAAAAGGAAGCAAAGTCCTATATCATCATGACAGGCGGCGCTTCGAAGGGAAATGCTTCTCATGCGGCCAGAGTGGAAGGAATGCTGGACACCCTGGAGGACAAGGCCGGCCTTGTCCTGGAGGACGATGCGCAGACGCTTGCCGCATCAGAGGAGAATACAGTATTGAAAAGCGCAGACGGGAGTGTTTCCGTGATACTCTGCCCCGATTATACCGAGGGAGGAAACGGCCTGGATCATCTGTCATCCGCCTTTTCACAGGGCAGCTGTGATGTGCTGATGAGCGCATTCCACGCCGCCACTTATCTGGATAAGATCGCGGAAAAAGAGAGTGAACAGGGAAGCAATATCATGGTAGGCGCCATTGACAGCTTCACTGAGGCAAACTTTGAGGCAATTCAGGAAAAGGACGCTTTCGGGAATGCGTCGATCGATTATATACAGGGCAAATACGGCTCCATGGCTGGTCCTGCCTTTGCCATGCTGTACAATGCAATGACAGGCCACCCGGAGGCAAATACGGCAGATGGAAATGCTGTGCGGCTGTATCAGGAATTCTGGAAAGCAACGAGCCGTGAGGAATATATCGAGCTGTATGGATATACGACGGGGATCTATGAGAATGCGTATAGCTGTGAAAACCTGATGCAGGTGATCAAAGTATTCAATGACGAAACGACGCCGGAAGATCTGAAGGAGCTGACAGAAGCGTGTACGGTGGAGGATGTCAAGGCAAGGATACTGGAGTAGGATCATATTTCCGGTGCGGCACAAGCAATGGAAATCTGAGGAAATACGTACGGTACGACTGAGATGAACACAGAATATGTAATGCTGTGACGGCGGCAGTATCTGCCGGGCAGCAGAAGAACAGGGGCTTACTCGCACACGTGCTCAAGCCCCTGTTTCATGATCGTCGCCACATGGTCGTCCGCGAGGGAATAGTAGATGGTCTTCCCTTCCCTGCGGAATTTCACAAGGGCAGACTGCTTCAGGATACGGAGCTGGTGGGAGATGGCGCTCTGCGACATCTCCAGACAATCCGCGATATCCTGTACGCACAGTTCTTTATCAAAAAGCGTATGAAGGATCCGGACTCTCGTCGGATCCCCGAATACCTTGAACAATTCAGCGACCCGATAGAGGGTCTCATCGTCCGCAAGGTCTGTAATGCCTGGGTAACTCATGTGATTCTCCTTGTTTTCTATTTTCAAGAAACTCTTTCATCATTTTTACCTCAATTATACAGAAAAAAAATCATGTTTACAATAAAAATTATGCGGAATTTATTTCTTCCTATATAAAATACGGATAGAGTTCAGCACACAGAGCATTGCGACACCGGTGTCGGCAAATACGGCCATCCACATATTTGCGTATCCGATCAGTCCAAGCGCCATGACAGCCAGCTTGATGATGAGTGCAAAGACAACATTCTGCATTGCGATCCGGCTGGTGCTTCTTGCGATTTTGATGGAATCAGGAATTGCTTCCACGCTGGAGTTCATGAAGACCGCATCTGCGGCTTCAATGGCGGCGTCCGCGCCGCTTCCCATGGCCGCTCCCACGTCGGCTCCCGCAAGAACAGGGGCATCGTTAATGCCGTCACCGACGAACATGACTGCGCCATACTTGCTGCGGATCTGCGCCAGAATATTCAGCTTATCCTGAGGCAGGAGTTTTGCATGTACCTCATCAATGCCGGTTTCCCGGGCGACTGCTTTGGCGCTGTCTTCCGAGTCTCCGGTCAGCATGACGGTGTGCAGTCCCAGCGCTTTCAGCCTGCTGATCGCGGATCCCGCATCGTTTTTGATGGTATCGGAGATCAGCATATATCCTGCAAAGGCTCCGCCGATAGCTACGAAGACCTCTGCACCATAGGAATCTATCTGTACATTTTTCATTTCAATGTGATATTTTTCCATCAGCTTGCGGTTGCCGCAGAGGATCCTGCCTTCCGGCATAGCGGCGGCAATCCCGTGTCCGGCGATCTCTTCCAGAGAAGCGGGCTTATCAAGTGCAATGCCTTTTTCCTTTGCCGCAGTTACGATGCTGACTGCGATCGGATGGGTCGAGCTCTGTTCGCAGCTTGCGCAGATGCGGAGCAGGTCATTTTCATTCCATGAGCCGGAGGCAACAACCTTCTGAAGCCGGAAATTACCTTCAGTGACAGTCCCGGTCTTATCCATGATGATTGATCTGACAGAGCTTAAGGCTTCGATGGATACGCCGCCCTTGAACAGGATGCCTTTCCGGGAGCCTGCGCCGATCCCGGAGAAGAAGGCCAGCGGGACACTGAGTACGAGGGCGCAGGGACAGCTCATTACAAGGAAGGTGATGGCTGTGTATACCCAGTAGTGCCAGTTTCCGGTAAACAGAGACGGCAGGAGGGCAACTGCGATCGCGCCGAAGACAACGCAGGGCGTATATATTTTTGCAAATTTTGTTATAAAACGGTCAATTTTCGGTTTGCTTGCGGCAGCGTTCTCGACTGAATCCAGAATACGTGTGACCATGGATTCGGACAGAGGCTTATCCACGCGAAGCTTCAGCTGGCCGGAGGTGTTGACACAGCCGGAGGTGACTTCATCTCCGATACCGACAGCCACCGGAACGGGTTCACCTGTGATCGGCGAGGTGTCCAGACGGCTCTGACCTTCAAGGATAACGCCATCCAGAGGAATACGGTCGCCGGGACGGATCAGAAGAATATCGCCTGCCATGGCGTTTTCGGCAGGGATCACCTGCACATCACTCCCGGATACGAGATTGACAACTTCCGGACGCATATCTACGGCATCCATGATCTGTCCGCGGCTGCGCTCTACCGCTTTGTGCTCAAAAAATTCTCCGATACGGTAGAAGAGCATGACGCCGACAGCTTCCGGATAATCGCGGATCGCGAAAGCGCCGAGCGTTGCGATTCCCATCAGGAAATTCTCATCAAATACCTGGCCGTGGGAGATATTTCTGGCAGCTTCCAGCAGGACGGAACCGCCAAG
>CAYLPF010000041.1:0-8803 GCA_964385485.1 uncultured Lachnospiraceae bacterium
AAGGCTCCCGGATCGTACATGGCCCGTGAGCCTTTTTCTTATACAACTCTCTGCTCAAAAAAGTATCCGGGAGGCTTTTGGGGGTCCTTTGGTTTTTAATAGCCCCGTAGGGGCGTCTGGATGATTCTTTAATAGCCCGAAGGGGTGTCTGGCTATTTTTTCTAAGACGAAACAAAAAAGCAGGATCTACCTTTTTCGTCTCTATCTGGAATGCATGAAGCAAACCATTTTATTTTCGCACCAGAGACTTATGGTTGGATCAATGTAAAGAAGAAATCGTGAAGCGGCAGTTTCCTTTTTTGCTGTTTTCAGGGGATAATCCCGGGGATTTTTGATTTATTCTAAATGTACTAATAAGCCATTTTCAATATGATTTTGCCCCATAGTTTTATGAGCTTGTGAGACTGTGGGGCATTACTTTGCCTAAAATGAAAGAAGGTAACTTTCGGAATTATCAAAATTTTACATATGTAAAAACTGATTGACTTTTCGCAAATAATGTGATATCCTGCATGTATCTATATGATGCATATGTAAAACAGGAGGTGCAAATTGATAAGTCAGGTTTTGAGAGACGCGCGAAAATACGAGGAGATTGCCGAGAAACAGAATATTGAAGAGGAGCGTCCGGCATTTCACCTGGCCGTGCGCACTGGCTGGCTGAATGATCCGAACGGATTTAGCTGGTATCAGGGAAAGTGCCATGTGTTTTATCAATATCATCCTTATAAGCCGGTGTGGGGGCCGATGCACTGGGGCCATGCAGTGAGCACGAATCTTCTGCACTGGGAGTACCTTCCCGCTGCACTGGCGCCAGATCTTCCATATGATATGGATGGCTGTTTCAGCGGCAATGCGCTGGCACTGCCGGATGGACGGCATCTGCTGATGTATACCGGTGTGAGGCTGTGGCAGTCTCCGGACGGGCACCACAGAGAGATACAGACACAGTGCCTGGCAGTCGGCGATGGGGTAGACTATGAAAAATATGAGGGCAATCCGGTACTCGACGAGACGGATTTGCCGGAGGGCAGCAGCCGGTTCGATTTTCGCGACCCGAAGCTGTGGCAGAAGGCAGACGGCACTTACCGTTGTGTGGTGGGAAGCCGACCCGCGGACGGGAGCGGGCAGATACTGATGTTCGAGAGTGAGGATGCGTTCCACTGGCGGTTCAGGAAGGTGCTTGCGAAAAACGAGAACCGCTTTGGGAGGATGTGGGAATGCCCGGATTTCTTCCCGCTGGATGGCAGGCAGGTATTGTTGGTAAGCCCACAGGATATGCTGCCACAGGATTTTGAGTACCACAACGGGAACGGAACGTTGGCGCTGATTGGTTCCTATGATGAGGAAACGGAGACATTTACCGAGGAGAGTAATCAGGCAGTAGATTACGGCATTGATTTTTACGCACCCCAGACGGTGGCGCTGCCGGACGGCAGACGTGTGATGATTGCCTGGATGCAGAACTGGGACACCTGCACCTTGCAAAATCCGGGGCAGAAATGGTTTGGGCAGATGACGTTGCCGCGCGAGCTGTCGATCCGGAACGGGAGGCTGTATCAGCAGCCTGTCCGGGAACTGGAGCTTCTGCGCCGAAACCGCGTGGAGTACTGCGATGTGCCGGTCAGGAATGTGGAAGCGCTGACGCTGGACGGCGTGTCAGGCCGTATGCTGGATCTGGAGCTGACTCTCCGCCCGGAGGAAGGAGAGGCATTGTACCGGAAGTTTGCGGTGCGTTTTGCGCAGGATGGACGGTATCAGACTTCTGTCAGTTTCTGTCCGCAGGAGTCTATCCTGAAGGTGGATCGCAAATTCTCCGGTTCGCGCCGTGCGATCATTCACCAGCGGCGCAGCCGCGTACACAGCGAGCGAGGTGCGCTAAAGCTCCGGCTTATCCTGGATCGGTACAGTGTGGAAATTTTCGTTAATGACGGAGAGCAGGTCATGACGGTGACTTTTTACACCGACCAGGCGGCAGACGGGGTTTCCTTCTTTGCGGATGGCGCGATGCGGATGGATGTAGTGAAGTATGAGCTTGCCGGCAGGCAGGAACGGAAAGCCGGAGCATGAACTTGCCAGCAGGCAGGAACGGAAAGCCACAGGAATGGCGGGAAAAGGAGGAATTTCATGGCTGACAGAGTTACGATTCAGGATATCGCTGATGCGCTCGGCGTTTCGAGGAATACTGTCTCTAAGGCGATTAATAATACAGGTATCCTTGCGGATGCCACACGTGAAAAAATATTACAGAAGGCAGTGGAAATGGGCTATAAGCAGTTTTCCTATGTGACACTGGTGGACAATGGCGCCAGTGGCCTGCGGCTGCAGTCACAGATACCAGCGCCCTCATCCGGACAGGCGGGAGGGACAGCAGCGCCTGTATCCGGACAGACGGGAGGAATACCAGCACCAGCCCCATCCACTGAGGCCGCTCAGGGCAGCGCATTTGCAGCGTCTGCTGTGCCGGTTTCTGCTGCGGGAATGATGCCGAGGCCTGTGGATGGGAAAAACGTAATCGCGCTTTTTACGACGATGTTTCTCGGAAATTCACATTTTTCCTCCACAATGCTGGATAAGTTTCAGCGCGAGCTGTCCTATCTTGGATACAGCCTCACGATGCACCGTGTCAATTCCTCAAACCGGAAAGCAATGGCGCTGCCGTATTCCTTTGACCCGGAGGTTACAGCCGGTATCATCTGTATCGAAATGTTTGATATCGGGTACGACAAGATGCTCTGTACCCTGGGTATCCCGGTGCTGTTTGTGGATTTTCCGGCGTCTCTCGATATTGGTGCCTTGAAGGCGGACAAGCTGATCATGGACAACCGTTCAAATATTTTCCTGTTTATGGAAGAGATGGTGCGGCGCGGCAAGCGGCATTTCGGCTATATAGGGGAGATCCGGCACTGCATGTCATTCTTTGAGCGGTATCTTGCCCTGCGGGAGTCGCTTATTATGATGGGTATGCCCTGTGAGGAAGAATATTATGTGACGGGGAATATGGCGGGGGTTGAGCTGCCCACAACGGAGCAGTACCAGCTTTATCTGGAGGATTCCATCCGGAGGATGAAGCAGCTTCCGGACGTTTTTCTGTGCGCGAATGATTTCATTGCGCTTGACGTCCTGCAGGTTTTCCGGCGGCTTGGGATTTCAGTGCCAGAGGATATCTGGCTTTGCGGATTTGATGATTCGCCGGAATCGCGTGTCGTAACGCCGAGGCTGACCTCGATCCACATCCACAGCCAGATCATGGGATATTCCGCGGTCAATCTGCTGATGTCCCGTATCCGGGAGCCGTCCCTGAATTACCGCACGACGTATACAGAGACGTCCCTGATCTACCGTGAATCCACTGGAGACATATCGGCCTGACATCGCTGACCTGCAACAACAAAGGAGGTTATCCTATGGAACGTATTTTCAGCCCAGACAACCCGGTTATGGTTTTGATTACAAAAATCACTCTGTGCGTGTACTTGAATATTCTGTGGGTGATCTGTTGCCTGCCCATTGTCACGGCGGGTGCGTCCACCACGGCGCTTTTTTATGTCACGCTCAAAATGGTCAGAAATGAGGAGGGCGGCGTAACCCGCCAGTTCTTCCGTGCATTCAGGAATAATTTCCGCCAGTCTACAGCTGCATGGCTGATCCTGCTTGCAGTCGGCCTTCTGATGGGAGCGGACGGGTATGTCCTCTGGCATCTGCGTGGGGAAAATGCATTCTGGGCGATCTTGACGGCGGTATTCCTGGTCGCGGTTGCCGCTTTTGCCATTGTCCTGATGTACATTTTCCCGCTGATGGCGCGGTTCGAAAATAATCTCCGCGCAATGTTCCTGAATTCTGTCATGATTGGTATGCGGTTTCTGCTCTGTACCGTGCTGATGGCCGCGATCTATATCGCAATGGCCGCCATCGTCATTTTTGTCTTTACGCCGGCGATTGCCTTCGGTGAAGGGCTGTGCGCATACCTTTGCTCTTATCTCCTCTCCCGCATCTTCTCGCTCTGTGAGCCGAAGGAGGCTGAAGAGGCTGTTGAAGAAAACCAGGAGGATTCCTTATGTCAGACCGTTCAAAACACCCCGAAAACCTTTCAGGAAAAGAAAAAAGGCGCTCTCTGACAACACCGGGACAGCGTATCCAGTACATCTGGGATTATTATAAGCTTCCGATTCTGATTGCCTGTATCGGAATATATGCCCTGGGTTATACGGCGTTCCGGCATGCCATGCGCAGGGATACCGTCCTGTATACGGCGCTGATTAATGTGTCTGTGGGAGATCAGCTGACAGATAAGCTTTCCGAAGGCTTTCTTGCAGGCATGGACAACGCCGCGGACGGCCAGGTCCGCCTCTATACGGGATGGTATCTGACGGATGACCCGTCCAGCGAACAGTATGAATATGTTTATGCGACCAGCATAAAGGTGCTCGCCTCTATTGATGACAAGCAGCTCGACGTCGTTCTGATGGATCAGGAAGCATTCGATGCATTCGCCCAGAACGGCTATCTCGCAAATCTTGAGACACTTCTTGCAGAAGAGGCTCCTGAGCTTCTGACTGCATTTCAGCCTTTACTTACAGAAAATATGGAAATTCTGGAGGACAACGCGCAGGAAGTCGCGCTTGACCCGTCCCTGGAGTATTACTCTGTGACCGATTCCTATCCAATGGCGGTTATCCTGGACGATGCGCCGCTGATAGCCGGGGCCGGATTCTCCGATACTGTCTATTTCGGAATTCTTGGGAACACCCCCCGCCGGGAGATGGCAGTGGCCTACCTGAAATATCTGTTTGCGGATGATTAAAAAGTTGCAAATGTAAAACCAGAGAACGTGAAAATGTAACGCCAGTAGGTGGCTACGTCAAACGGACGGAAGAATCGGAAGGATAATTGTGCATTTGACAGCAATGTGACGAATAAAACACAAAAAAATTTTTACAAATACAAATATAACTATTGACATATGTAAAAAAATTTGGTATTATGCACTCATAAGGGACAATAAAATTTTGCAAATGCAACTATCAACGAGGCTGTTGCCTGGCGCAGCGGCAATGCATACAGGACGGCAGCCGACGCAACAAGCGGGAGGAGGAAAAATGAGATCATGGGACAAAAAACTGTGACCGCTGCTAAGGGCGGCAGACAGAGCCTGGGTGAACGGTTTCATAATACATGGGTTTACGTTATTCACCATTGGCAGCTGTATCTGCTGTTCCTGCTGCCAGCGCTTGTACTGACGCTGGTATTCAAGTACGTGCCGATGGGAGGCATTCTGATTGCCTTTCAGAAGTACAATCCTTTCAAGGGAGTCTGGGGAAGCGAATGGGTAGGCTTCAAGCATTTCGAACGTTTCTTGTCGTCACCGGACTTTATGACGTATCTGCTTAACACACTGAAGCTGAGCATCTATGGGATGCTCTGGGGATTCCCGATACCGATTATTCTGGCATTTCTGCTGAACCGGATCGAAAGCAAGGGCATCAAGAAAAAAGTGCAGCTCGTGCTGTATATGCCGAACTTTGTATCAGTGATCGTCCTCTGTGGTATTGTTCGTATCCTGCTGTCGGTTACGGGTCCGCTGAATCAGCTGTTTGGCACATCGACCAACTTCATGGTGATGCCGGAGGCCTTCCGTACGATCTACATTGCCAGTGGGATCTGGCAGGGTGCAGGCTGGGGTTCCATCATCTATACGGCGGCACTCTCGAATGCGAGCCAGGATCTGAAGGAAGCGGCCGTTATTGATGGCGCGAATGTTTTCCAGCAGATCAAGGCGGTCGAGTGGCCGGCGATCAAGGATATGGTGCTGATGCAGTTCATCCTGCAGGCCGGCAACATCATGAGTATCGGTTTTGAGAAAGCGTATGCGCTACAGACAGATCTGAACCTTGGGACTTCTGAGATCATTTCAACCTACGTATACAAAAAAGGTCTGATTGACGGCGACTACAGCTTTTCAACGGCAGTCGGCCTGTTCAATACGATCGTCAATGTCATTCTCCTCGTTCTGGTGAATAAGGTCGTAGCGAAGATGAATGACGGGAAGGGCTTGTAAGGGGGGTGTGCGGCATGAAAAAGAAAAGCAGGTTTGCCCGTTACTCTATGGAAGACAAGGCGTTGCTGATGCTGGGATATATCCTGCTGGGTCTGTTCGTCCTGGCCATTATCGTTCCGATGGTTTATATCGTGGTGGCATCCTTTATGGATCCGGTCACGCTGCAGAACAAGGGTATTACCTTTGATTTGGAAAAGTGGACGCTGACGGCTTACGAGCGTGTGATTTCCAATGCCCAGATCTGGATTGGCTTTAAGAATGCAGTCGTTTATTCCGTGTTATTTATGGTCATTTCGGTAATTGTGACGATGTTGGCAGCCTATCCGATGTCGCGGTCAGATTTCAAGGGTAAGGGTTTCTTCAATATTATTTTCATGATCACGATGTTTTTTGGTGGCGGCCTGATTCCGACTTACCTGCTTATCAGTGACCTGGGACTTCTGGACAGCATGTGGGCCGTGATCCTGCCGGGCGCATTTTCTGTCTGGAACATGATTATCGCAAGGACCTACTACCAGGGAGTTCCGCAGGAGCTGCGCGAGGCGGCGGACGTGGATGGTGCGAGCGAGATTGTTTACTTCTTCAAGATCCTGCTCCCGGTCTGCACACCGGTAATCGCGGTGCTGGCCCTGTGGCAGTTCGTAGGTATGTGGAATAGCTACTTTGATGCGATGATCTACTTAAATGATACCGCGAAGCAGCCGCTTCAGCTTGTACTCCGCTCGATCCTGATCCAGAACCAGCCTGAGTCCGGAATGATTTCCGATATGCAGAGTACCGCAGAACGCGCACAGCTTGCGGAGCTTCTGAAATACGCAACGATCATTGTCTCCAGCCTTCCGCTTCTGGTGATGTACCCATTTTTCCAGAAGTACTTTGACAGCGGCATTATGGCCGGGTCGGTCAAGGGCTGATGAAGTATTGGCGGATGCCGGCAGGCTCCATGCGGATGGGACGCTGTGGCGCATCCGAAAGAATCCTCGCAATAAAAAGGCGAAATGCCATAAAAGAAAGGAGATTTCTAATATGAAAAACAAGATATTTAAGAGAGCAGCGGCTGTCATTCTCGCCGTGGGCATAGCGGGAGCCATGGGAACCGGCGCACTGGCGGATGAGATTACATTCCCACTGGAGGAGACCGCTATTTTTACCGGCATGATCAGCTATCCGGTCGGAACGGAGTCGGAGCCGAACAACCGCACGATCTTCAAGCGCCTGGAAGAGGCGACGAACGTACACATCGACTGGACCGCGATCCAGAGTGACCAGTGGAGCGACAAAATTTCCCTGAATATGGCCAATATCAATGCGATCACGGATTTCGTGTTTACCGCAGGCTTTTCCGACAGCGATCTTCTGCGCTACGCAGATCAGGGCGCGATCATCCCGCTGGAGGAGTACATTGACTCTGTGATGCCGAATCTGAGCGCGGTTTTCGAGAAATATCCGGAGTACCGCACGATGAGCACGGCCACGGACGGCCATATCTATGCACTTCCGTGGATTGAACAGCTTGGCTCAGGTAAGAGCGCGATCCAGACAGTCGGTGACATGAGTTTTATCAATAAGAAGTGGCTTGATTTCCTGGGACTTGAGGTGCCGACGACGGTCGATGAGTTCGAGCAGGTGCTGATTGCGTTCCGAGACAATGCGGATGAGATTCAGGCAGAATTCGGCATCGAGGGCAGCATCATTCCGATGTCTTTCATCATGAACGACGGTGACCAGGATCCGGCAATCCTGATTAACGGCTTCGGCGAGGGCTATGGCGACGCGGACCGCGGCAGACATATCGCAGTGACAAACGATAAGGAGGTCATCTGCTCCGCAACGCAGGAAGGCTTCTTCAAGGGTATGCAGTGGCTGCACCAGTTATACGAGGAGAACCTGATCGACCCGGAGGCTTTTACACAGGAGTGGGCAACCTACGTGGCAAAGGGTAAATCGGGACGTTACGGCGTATGCTTCAGCTGGGACATAGCGAACATCGACAATCTGGAGGACTGGGTGCCGCTTCCGGTGCTGACCGCGGATGTGCGGAACCTGACCCCGCAGAACGGTTCCTTCACGAGCGGATATGACCGTGGCCGCTGCGTGGTGACAGCTGTGGCGGAGGATCCGGCGCTGGTGTGCGCATGGCTGGATCAGATGTACGACCCGATGCAGTCCGCGCAGAACAACTGGGGGACCTACGGCGAGGATGACGAGTTTGATATCTTTGAACTCGGCGAGAACGAAGATGGTGAGCCAATGCTGCAGCATGCCCCGCTGGGTGACGCATCCCCGGTTGAGGTACGCGAGGCAGAGTGTGTCGGCGGGCCGCTGGCAGTGCTGGATGACTACTATGGCGTATATGTGACCTGCCCGGATGACGCGCAGTACCGCCTTGACTGGATCGAAGAGTACTACACCCCGGATATGACGATGGATTACGTATATCCGAACGTATTCATGGACGCAGAGGACACGGAGGAGGTTTCGAATTTGCTTGCGGACATCACGAAGACGATTAACGCGGCGAAGTCGGACTGGGTGATGAATGGCGTGGACGAGGCGAAGTTCGAAGAGTTTAAGAGCAGCCTGGATGCTTACGGCCTGCAGGATATGCTTGCCATTTACCAGAAGTATCTGGATGCTTATTACGCAGAGTGAACAGGAAATTCCGATAAAAGATAATAATAGTCCTGAAAAAATCCGCTATATTGATTCATCAGTTGAATTGTATAGCGGATTTTTATGTCATAG
>CAYLPF010000042.1:0-8570 GCA_964385485.1 uncultured Lachnospiraceae bacterium
TGGTCGCTTCCGGCAACGATGCTTCCATGATGATCGCGGAGCATATCGGCGGCTCTGTTGACAATTTTGTCGGGATGATGAATGAGGAGGCTGCCAGGCTTGGTGCAACCGCGACACACTTTACGAATCCGCATGGGCTGACGGATCCGGATCATTATACTACTGTGTACGATATTTACCTCATGCTGAATGAGGCTTTGAAGTACGATGTTTTTCAGGATGTCATAAGCAGGAAGAATTATTATGCGGAGTATTCCAGGGCAGACGGCTCCGCTGTCGCTGTGACATGGGAATCCACAAACCATTATTTTACGGATGAAGCGGACGCTCCGGAGAACGTCGTAGTTTACGGCGGGAAGACCGGTACGACGGATGATGCGGGAGCCTGCCTTGCTCTGATGACAAAGGACTTATATGGCAATCCATATTTATCAATTATTTTACATGCCGGAACGAAAGATTCTCTCTATACCGAAATGAATCAGCTATTGTCACTAATTGAGAGTTAAAACGCGAAATTATGTGTAAGTAGTCTATAAATTTTGATTTAGGTGTTGTAATTTCTGTGTGAATAGACTATAATTGAGTCATGAATTTTTATCCGCTACTATAAGGAGGAGATGACCATGATACAGTTAATCGTAGGTGAAAAAGGAAAAGGCAAGACAAAGGTTTTACTTGACAGAGTAAATTCCGAGGTGAAGACAGCTCACGGAAGTATCGTCTATCTGGACAAGAGCACAAAGCATATGTATGAGTTGAATAACAAGGTTCGGCTGATTGATGTTTCTGCATTTGATCTTACATCCAGCGACGAATTTATCGGTTTTATATATGGCATCCTTTCACAGGATCATGATCTTGAGCAGATGTATCTTGACAGTTTCCTGAAGATTTCTCTTACAGATGAAACGACTGTAAACGCATTACTCGACAAGCTTGCCCAGATTGGTGAGAAGTTCAGTGTCACATTTATTATCAGCATTTCTGTCGGTGCTGATGCGATCAGTGAAAAATTAAAAGAAAATATTATTGCGGAATTATAGGAATACATAGAAACGCCTGACTTCTTCCGGGCAGCCGGAGGCAGCAGGCGTTTTTCCTGAAGTGATTATTCTCCTCCCATCTCTCTCACTCTGCCGTACAAGCTTAACAGATACAGTCCGGACAGACCAACCAGGGCATAAATGATCCTTGAAAGCCAGGTCATATTTCCAAACAGCAGATTGACAAGATCCAGCTTGAAAAATCCAATCAGCCCCCAGTTTACTGCACCGATAATGACCAGCGTAAGGGCCGTATAGTCAATACATTTTCCCATGTTTTTCCCTCCTTTTCAGATTACCGTTAGTTTGCCCCGAAAATTGATTTTTATTCAGAACAATGGTTGTATCATGGGGTGTATCATGATAAAATAATCTGTAAGACTTTTATGGACATGGCAGGAGGAACCTTTCTTGAACAGAGCCAGGACAAGGAGTAAGATCACAAAATATAAAAGACATTCTTTTTTTAATATAGGTACGCTGCTGTTCGGCACTATTTTCATATATATGGTTATATCCATGTTCATGTACCTGACTGAAACGCACGTGACCGCATATGAGGTAATGAAGGGGACGATCACCGGCAACTACCGGTTCCATGCGCTTTCCCTGCGTACGGAGGAGATAACGACGGCGTCTCAGTCCGGAAGCGTCCGGTATTATGAGCGGGAAGGAAACAAGGCATCCGCAGGAAGCGTCATCTGTGCGATTAATGAGACAGGCTCCACAGATCCTGTTTCCATCAGTGATTTTGTGCTTGACGCGAAGGAAGCTTCCAGGCTGCGGGATACCATGTCCAGCTTCACCATCAATTATTCAGGAAGCGCCTTCCAGAAGACGTATGACCTGAAGGCCGGAATGGAGAGTACTATTTCTGAGATCATCGAAGAAAATTCTGTCGGATACGTCAGTGTACGGAACCAGTGTACGGCGCCTGCATCCGGATTTGTGATCTACAATATTGACGGATTTGAGGATGTGACGGAGGATCAGATCACCTCTGAGTTTTTTGACCAGACTGAGTACAATCCGGAAAATCTCAGGAACCAGAAGACCGTAAGCGCAGGAGATCCGCTGTTTAAGCTTATCACTGATGAGTCCTGGGCACTGTATTTCCCCATCGACCAGAAGCTTCTTACGGAGCTGAATGACATACAGAAGATCAGATTCCGTTTTCTGAAGGATAATGAGACATTTTCCGCACCGTTTACTATTATTCAGAACGGAGACGAGTTTTTCGGGAAGATCTCGCTGGATAATTCCCTGGTGCGCTATGCATCTGACCGTTTCCTTGAAATTGAGCTTGTCATGAACAAAAAGAGCGGCCTGAAAATTCCGTCCTCGGCTATCGTTGAACGGTCATTTTACCGGATCCCGGAGGAATACGTGATCAAAAATACAGGTACGGACAAGGAGATATCCCTGAAGGTGGAGAGCTTCGGAGAAGACGGCTCTTCTTCCGTAAAATATGTTACGGCAAATGTATACAGCTATGAAGATGGCGAATACCTTGTGGATGAGAACCTTCTTTCTGAAGGCGACTATATCCAGCTGGAGGATTCGGCCAAACGGATCCAGATTCAGGATAAGAACAGGGAAGTGCTCCACGGAGTCTATAATATTAACAAAGGCTATGCCGTTTTCCGTGAAATTACAGTTATAGATGAAAATGAAGAGTACTGCATTGTGGAAAGCAATAATGCGTACGGCCTGGCTGCCTATGACTATATTGTGCTCGACGCGTCAAAGGTGACGGAAGAGCAGATCGTATATTGATCGATAAAAATATTGTTATTCACAGCCGATTTGTACAGAGAAACAGGAGAGCAGACCACATGCTGACATTAGCTTTATATAAAGAGATGATCTGCTGACAAAATACAGGAGGAGCGCAGAGTATGTTAAGAGATAATTTAAGCGAAGTGGAACAGAAAATCAAAGCTGCCTGCCTGAGATGCGGACGCAGCCGGGATGATGTGCTGCTTGTAGCCGTGAGCAAGACAAAGCCTGTGGAAATGCTGCAGGAGGCCTACGATGCGGGCGTCCGGGATTTTGGAGAAAACAAGCCCCAGGAGATCAAAGAAAAGTATCCTCAGCTGCCGGACGATATCAAGTGGCATATGATCGGACACCTCCAGCGGAATAAGATCAAGTACATTATTGACAAGGTCTGTATGATCCACTCCGTCGATTCCCTTCGTCTGGCAGAAGCCATCGACGAGGAGGCTGCAAAGCATGGGATCATTATGCCGGTACTTGTGGAGGTCAATGTGGCGAAGGAAGCAAGCAAATACGGGATCATGCCGGAGGAAACGGAGAACATTATCAGACAAATCAGTACGCTGAAACATATTTGTGTACAAGGGCTGATGACGATCGCGCCGTTCACAGAAAACGCCGAAGAGAACCGTATTCACTTCCGTAATTTAAACAAATTATATGTTGACATAAAAGAGAAAAACATTGATAATGTGAATATGTGTAATCTTAGCATGGGAATGACCGGCGACTACGAAGTCGCGATAGAAGAAGGAGCGACGATGATCAGAGTCGGGACAGGCATTTTTGGTGAAAGATTTTACGGCCTTTCATAGGGCAGAATGGAGATTATTTTATGGGAGTCTTAGATAAGTTTTTAAATGCAATGAAGATGAACGATGACGAAGGATTCGGTGACGATTATCTCGATGATGAATATGATGATTACGATGAATTTGAGGAAGAAAGGCCGAAAAAGCGTTTTTTGAATAATAAGTACGAAGATGAGCCTGAGGAAGTGACGTCGAAGGCGGGTGCATCATCAGCAGCGCAGGCGGCAGCTTCTGCTCCGGTGAAGCCGAAGAGTAAGACGGCAAGGAACTCCAAGATCTCTCCGATGCGTACCGCCAAGAGAAACGGCGGGATGGAGGTATGTGTCATAAAACCGAAGAGCATGGAGGATTCACGGGAGATTACAGAGACATTGCTGGAGGAATGCACTGTGGTCCTGAACATGGAGGGACTGGATCTCGATGTCGCTCAGCGGATCATTGACTTTTCTTCCGGTTCCTGTTATGCGATTCATGGCAACCTTCAGAAGATCAGCAATTATATTTTTATCATCACACCTGAAAGCGTTGATATTTCCGGAGATTTTCAGGAGATACTGACAGGCGCTTTTGATGTACCCTCCTTCGGTACGAGATTCTGATATGACCGGAGAAGAATTGCTTATCAAACGGATCCAGGAGCTGGCCGCAAAGGCGGAGCGCAGGAGCTGCGTTACCTTTACGGATTTTCTGAATTTAAACGAACAAAATATTCTGCATCAGACATTACAAAAGTTTTCCTGGATAAAAGGGGAAACTTTTGGTGGTTATGAGGGCGCTGAGCGCCAGATGGCAGCGTTTGTGCCGGATACGCTCTACTATGACTGGAGCTATCCCATTTCCTGCATCCGGATCAAACCGCTGAATGATAAATTCGCGGAGGCTCTGAGCCATCGTGATATCCTCGGTGCCCTGATGCACCTTGGAATAGAGCGGGATAAGACGGGAGATATTGCCGTATGCGGCAGTGAATTCTACCTGTTCTGCTGTGACTCTATGGCAGAGCTGATCTGCCGTGAACTGACCAGGATCCGTCATACATCGGTATACTGTGAGGCTTGCAGCCGGGAGGATTTTTCATATACTCCGGAGCTCAGGAAGATTACGGGAAGTGTCGCCTCTGTCCGTCTGGATGCGGTGATGGCGCTGGCCTTCCAGTCTTCCAGGAGCAGCCTTCTGACGCTGATCGAAGAGGCAAAGGTGTTTGTCAATGGCAAGCTGATCACGACGAACGCATATGCGCCAAAAGAGATGGATATAGTCTCTGTCCGGGGCCTGGGCCGTTTCCGCTATAACGGTGTGCTTGGACAGACGAAAAAAGGGCGCTGCATGGTGGAGATTGAAAAGTATATTTAGTATCGCACACAAAAGGAGGAGCTATGAAAACAGACAGGTCCGCATTGAAGATCACGGTAAAAACGCAGGGAAACGCTCCCTACGATATTCTTTTGAAAAAATCCTTTGAGGATCTGCCCGGGGCGCTGGAAGATCTTGGCTGCGCAGGCCACCGCATCTGTATTGTTACAGATACTACTGTGGCTCCATTATATCTTGAGGAGGTATCCGCACTTGCCAAAGAGGTATGCAGCCAGGTAGAGGTATTTGAATTCCCGGCGGGAGAGCAGAGTAAGACGCTTGCCACGATTCAGTCACTGTATGAGAAGCTGATCCTCTCCGGCTTTGACCGGAAGGATTACCTGCTGGCTCTGGGAGGCGGCGTGACAGGCGATATGACGGGCTACGCCGCCGCAACGTTCCTGCGTGGTATCCGTTTTATCCAGGTGCCGACAACGTTACTGGCACAGGTAGACAGCAGTATCGGCGGTAAGACCGGCGTGGATTTTGACCGGTATAAAAATATGGTGGGAGCGTTCCATCAGCCTTCTCTTGTCTATATGAATATCAAAGTGCTGCAGTCATTGCCGGAGGATCAGTTTGCGAATGGCATGGCGGAACTGCTGAAGCATGGTATTATTCTGGATGCGGATTTTTATGAGTGGACAATAGGGCATATGGGCGAAATAGAAGAGCGGGACATGGACACGCTGACAGAGATGGTTTCGCGTTCCTGCCAGATAAAACAGTATATTGTTGAGAGAGACCCGGAGGAAAAGGGCGACCGGGCCATGCTCAATTTCGGCCACACGATCGGCCATGCGATCGAAAAACTCAAGGATTTTAAGATGCTCCACGGAGAATGCGTATCTCTGGGGATGGTGGCGGCTGCCTATATTTCCTGGAAACGCGGTTTGATCGATGAGAACGATTTTTACGAGATCCGAGATATGAATGTCGCCTTCGGTCTTCCGATCACCTTTGACGGACTTTCCTCGCAGGCGATCGTGGAAGCCACTAAGAAGGACAAAAAAATGGACGCAGGTAAAATCAGATTTATCCTGCTCAGGAAGCTGGGCCGCGCTTACGTGGATACGACGGTAACGGATGATGAGATGCTGGAGGCAGTGAACTGTATCAATGCCGACGTATTGGCGGAGGTATATGGGCAGCCGGTCATCCGGGCTTTTTGATTCGTGAATGTTTTGATCAGGAAGGGAATGCCTTCGATCAAAATCATTAAGAAGGTTGATTTGCTATGTACAAAAAAAGAAAAACATTTCTGGATGGATTCTTTATCGCACTGTTGCTGCTGGCAGCCGACCAGTTAACAAAATATTTTGCACAGAGACAGCTCATGGGCAATCGCGGAATCGACGTGATCCCCGGAGTGTTTCAGTTATTTTATCTGCAAAACCGCGGGGCTGCCTTCGGTATGATGGAAAACAGGCAATGGTTCTTTGCGGCCGTCGCCCTTGTCATGATGCTGGCCGCCGCCTATGTATACGTCAGACTGCCTTTGCAAAAGCACTACAGTCTGCTCCGGGCAGTCTGTGTGCTGATCGTCTCAGGCGCTGCAGGCAATATGATCGACCGCATCTTTCACGGCTATGTGATCGATTTTCTGTATTTTTCACTGATCGATTTTCCTGTATTCAATGTTGCCGACTGCTACGTCTGCGTAGGAGCAGCGTCAGGCGTTCTGGCAATTTTCACGCTATATCGGGAGGATGATTTCGGATTTATTTTTCCGGGGAAAAAAGGCTGCCGGATTGTTTCGGATGTTCCTGAAAAGTCTGCGGAAAATGCCGAAAATCTGCATGATACAGGACATGTGGGAGGTTCAGGAAGATGAGCGATAGACAGGAGCTTTTCGTCTCACCGGAGGAGGCTGGACAGAGAATTGACAATATCCTTGCAGGACGGTATGAAGAGCGGACGAGATCCTACTTTCAAAAGCTGATCCGGGAGGAAAATGTCCTGCTGAACGGGAAATCGACAAAGGTCAGTGCCAGGCCGCGCTGCCAGGACAGGCTTGAGATCCTTTTCCCGGAGACTGCCGATGTACAGATAGAGCCGGAGGATATTCCACTGGATATTCTCTATGAGGATAACGACATTATTATCGTAAACAAACCGAAGGGGATGGTTGTTCATCCGTCGGCAGGCCATTACAGCGGCACTCTGGTCAATGCGCTTATGTACCACTGCAAAGACAGCCTCTCCGGCATTAATGGAGAGCTGAGGCCGGGGATCGTCCACAGGATCGATCAGAATACAACAGGGTCTCTGATCGTCTGCAAAAACGACGCAGCCCACCAGGCAGTGGCAGGTCAGCTTCAGACCCATTCTATTACACGAAAATACAGGGCGATCGTCCATGGCCGTCTCACAGAAGATGGTACGGTTCATACGACCATAGGACGTCATCCGCTGCGCCGTAAAGAGATGGCTGTAAATGTCCCAAACGGAAAGGATGCAGTGACCCATTACCACGTTCTGGAGGTATTTGACAGATTTACGTATATCGAATGCCAGCTTGAGACAGGGCGCACTCATCAGATCCGTGTGCATATGAAAAGCATCGGTCATCCGATCCTCGGCGATGACGTGTACGGCCCGGCGAAATGCCCGTTCCCGGGGCTTCAGGGGCAGACACTTCATGCGATGACGATTGGTTTCATTCATCCGTCAACGGGAGAGTATATCGAGGCGGAGGCGCCGCTCCCTGATTATTTTACCGGTCTACTTGAGAAGCTCCGGTGCTGATTCGGGGCTTTTTGTACGGCATTTTTTCGGTGTGCGCACCTTCCATGCCGGAAGCCCGCTGTTCAGGATGGCAGTGAACATACGCTCTTTTGTGCCGGGATGCTCAAGGTTCAGACTTGTGATCAGCTCCTTTGCGTATTCACGCTGCGTGTGTCCATCAGCAGGACACGGATTTTTAACCACGGGGAGTTGATATTTGTTCATAAAGCCCTTCACATCCGCTTCATCCACGTATATCAGCGGGCGGATCAATGTCAGATCCATGCGGTCAAGATATGTTACAGGGGAGAAGGTATGGATACGTCCCTCAAGGATCAGGGACATCATCAGTGTCTCCACCACATCATCCTTGTGGTGAGCATATGCTATTTTGTTGCAGCCTGAAGCTTTTGCAGTCTCGTTGAAAGCGCCCTTTCGCATCTTGGCGCAGAGCGAACAGGGGTTTCCTTCTTTTCTGTCCTCGAAGATGATCTTTCCGATCTCTGTTTCGACAACCGTATATGGTACGTCAAGCTCCCGGCAGAGGGCTTTTATCGGCTCCAAATCGAAGCTTTCAAAGCCCAGGCTGACAGTTATAGCCTCGATGGTAAAAGGACTCGGATAGAAGCGTTTCAGGCTGTTCAGGGCGTACAGCAGCGTGAGGCTGTCCTTTCCGCCCGAGATTCCCACCGCAATTTTATCACCCGGCTGTATCATGTGAAATTCGTCGACGGCCTTGCGCGTCAGACTCAATAATTTCTGTAATTTCATGATCATTCATCCTCGTATAATATGAATCGGCACGCGCAGCTTCGCTGCACCTGCCAGGTCGTCGGGACACATTTAAAATGCC
>CAYLPF010000043.1:0-1906 GCA_964385485.1 uncultured Lachnospiraceae bacterium
TGTGGATAATGATAATGAGGGCGGCAGCAGGGAACTGACGGGGATTATGCTGATGAAGGGAATGCGGCGGCTGGCGCTCATCGGAGGAAGCCGCAGACACCTTGTTACGGAGAGCCGAAGGCTTGGTTTTATGGAAGCACATCAGCAGCAGGGGATTTTTACGGACGAGGCGCTGGCTTTTATGGATGTGGACAATTACCTCAAGGCCATGCATGCGGTAAACAGGGCGCTGGAGCTTGGCGCGGACGGCCTCGTATGTATGGACGATTTTATTACCGGGCTGGTGCTGGGGTGCCTGCGGGAAAAGGGAGTGCGGATCCCGGAGGAGATCAGGCTCGCCAGCCTTTATGACAGTGCGCAGCTGGAATACAACACGCCTCCCGTGACAAGCCTTCGTTTTGATACGAAAGAGCTGGGGCGGTATGCCTGCCGGACTCTGCTGGAAATGCTGGGCGAGACGGCAGGAGAAGATGAAGATGGAGAAAAAAACCTGAGCTACCAGGTGATATTAAGGGAATCCACAAAATAGGGACCGTATATCTCCAACATAAGGACAACCGATTGCGCAACTGCGTTTCAAAACAGGAAAATAATTGTGCAGAATAGATAAAAAATAATGGGATTATTTTACAATTTGATATAATTGACATTAAAATGCAGAAGATGTATGATAACAATATGAACAAACGGTTGCGCAAAATGCGCCCGACATCATTATTACACAGGAGGTAATAAACATGAAATTCAAAAAAGTATTGGCAGCTGCTCTTGCGGCTGCAACAGTTGCATCTTCTGCGATGTGCGTTCAGGCAGAAGGCGAGACGATTTCCCTGACTCTCTGGGGAGCAGAGGAAGATCAGACCCTGCTCGGCGAGCTGGTCGAAAATTTCAAGGCTGCTTATCCGACGCAGAGCTTTGATATCCAGATCGGCGTAGAGTCCGAGTCCACGGCTAAGGATACGGTCCTGACGGACGTAGAGGCGGCTGCGGATGTATTTGCTTTCGCGGATGACCAGTTGAATGACCTGGTAAACGCAGGCGCACTGGCTGACCTGAATGAGGTAGGCGCCGCGCTTCAGGTCGCGGGAAAGACCCTGGATGATGTGAAGGCAGCGAATGACGAGGGATCTGTAGCGGCAACGATGATCGGGGATACCATGTACGCATTCCCGATGACCGGCGGCAACACTTTCTTCCTGTACTATGATTCCAGCATAGTTTCTGCTGAGGACGCCGCCTCATGGGATACGCTTCTGGCAGCGGCAGAGAATGGCGGGAAAAAAGTCGGTATGACGCTGGCTTCCGGATGGTATAACGCATCCTTCTTCTATGGCGCGGGATTTACGACGGGCCTGAACGAAGACCAGACGACATCCATTGACTGGAACGGGACGAGCGCGGACGGTTACACAGGCGTAGATGTTGTGAAATCCATGCTGAATATCGCTTCGAACCCGGCGTTTATGGCAGTCGCTGACGGCGATATCTCCAATCAGATCGCGGCAGGCGGGCTTTGTGCGGTAGTTTCCGGCGACTGGGACGCAACGGCAGCACAGAGCGCATTCGGTGACAATTATGCGGCGACAAAGCTTCCGACCTTCACGCTCGGGGAAGACCAGGTACAGCAGGCTCCGCCTTATGGCTACAAATTCGTTGGCGTGAATGCATATTCAGAGAATGCGGGCTGGGCAACCGTCCTGGCGGAATTCCTTACGAATGAAGAAGCCCAGCAGATGCGTTTTGCAGAGCGCAGCCTTGCTCCGACAAACCTGAACGTACAGGCTTCTGATGAAGTGCAGGCAAACGCGGCAATTGCGGCGGCAGCTTCTGAGAGCGAGTTCGGTGTGCTTCAGAGAGTTGGCGGAAAATACTGGGATCCGACGCAGACCTTCGGAGAGATGGTTGC
>CAYLPF010000043.1:2006-8567 GCA_964385485.1 uncultured Lachnospiraceae bacterium
GGAGCTGCGGCAGCGGTTGGCAGTTTCTTTCGGGCGATCGGCACGTTCTTTTCAGATTTTGGCACATCGTTTGCCAGGGGCGATGCTTTTGTAAAATTGTCCGCATTGTGGATGGGAGCCGGCTATGCGCGGCGGAAGCAGTACATAAAAGCGGCCATTATGACGCTGCTTGAGATTGCGGTTATCGTATTTACGTTTCAGTTCGCAATGCAGTATGTCCCGAAGTTCGGGACGCTGGGAACAGTAAAAATGGAAAAGGTCTTCAATATGGAGACGATGAAGAGTGATTTTAATGATTACGACAATTCCTTCCAGATATTGCTGTTTTCACTGTTCAGCTTTGTTGTCTGGGCAGCGGCCATTGTTGTCTGGATGAAAAATATTGTGAATGCTTACCGGCTCCAGCAGATGGAGGAAGCGGGCAGGCATATCAATACCTTCAAAGAGGATCTGCATTCCTATATTGAAGAAAAATTCCACATTACCCTGCTGACGCTTCCTGTACTGGGCGTCGTCATATTTACGGCAATTCCGATCCTGCTGCTCATTTTCGTGGCGTTTACGAATTATGACCAGCAGCATATGCCGCCCAGCGAGCTGTTTACATGGACAGGATTTTCAAACTTCCTGAGCCTGTTTGGCGGCGGCGGACTGACGGTGACCTTCAGCTACGCGTTTGTGCGTGTGCTCGGATGGACGCTGGTGTGGGCGTTCTTCGCGACCTTTACGACATATATCGGAGGTATCCTTCTGTCGCTTCTTCTGAACAGCAAGAAGACGAGAATGCCGAAAATGTGGCGTACTCTGTTTATCGTGACGATCGCGGTACCGCAGTTCGTATCGCTGCTTCTGGTACGGAACTTTTTCTCCAACGGCGGTATCGTCAATACGATCTGCGCCAATATCGGACTGACTGGTTTCCTGCGGGACATCGGCCTCGTATCTACCAGTTACATACCGTTCCTGTCCGCTCCGGGCTGGGCGCATGTGATGATCATTCTCATCAATATCTGGATCGGCGTTCCATATCAGATGCTGATCGCTACCGGCGTGCTGATGAATCTGCCGGCCGACCAGCTTGAGAGCGCCAGAGTGGACGGCGCGTCGAAGTTCCAGATCTTCCGTAAGATCACGATGCCGTACCTTTTATTTGTAACAGGCCCGGCGCTGGTCACGGATTTTGTAAAAAATATCAATAACTTCAACGTGATCTATCTGCTGACACAGGATGTTTACGTTACGACAAACCAGGCCATGGCGAATTCGCAGGCAAAGGAAGTGGATCTTCTGGTTACCTGGCTGTTCCGCCTGACTCAGGAATACTACAATTACAAGATGGCGTCTGCAATCGGTATCATTGTATTTATCATCTGCGCATTGTTCACGCTTGTAGCATTTAACCGTATGATTAAAGGTGACAGGGAGGGGACGTATCAATAATGAAAAAAATGAAGAGTAACAGGACATCATCAATTGTATTGCACAATTTACTGATCGCGGTGTTGGCTGTCATCTGGCTGATCCCGATCGTATGGCTGCTCTGCACTTCCTTCAGTTCCTATTCAGGAATGAATACGAGCACGTTTTTCCCGGAAAAGTGGAGCGCCGTTCATTATGCGAAGCTGTTTTCCCCTGATACGGTGGCACAGTTCCCACAGTGGTTCATGAACACCTTTATTATCGCATGTTTTACGTGCGTGATCTCTACTCTGTTCGTGCTGATGGTGGCGTACGCTACCTCTGTGCTGCGGTTCCCGATGAGGAAACCGTTGATGAACATAGCGGTCATCCTGAATCTGTTTCCCGGAATGCTGGCGATGATCGCAGTGTATTTCACGTTGAAGACCTTCAATCTGACTAACAGCTATATCGGGCTGATCATGGTCTACTCCGCGTCTGCCGGCCTTGGATATCTGATCGCGAAGGGATTTTTTGATACAGTTCCCCGGGCGCTGTGTGAGGCTGCGCGTATTGACGGCTGCAGCGAGGCCCGTATCTTCTGGCAGGTCATCCTTCCGATGAGCCGCCCGATCGTGGTATATACGGTCATCAGCAGCTTCCTTGTGCCGTGGATGGATTTTGTTTACGCAAAAATGATCCTGAACGCGGGTATTTCCGAGAAATATACGGTGGCGATCGGATTGTACAAGATGCTGGATAAGAGCCTGATCAATTCGTATTTCACAGAATTCTGCGCCGGCGGCGTATTGGTATCGATCCCGATCTCTATTCTGTTTATGATCATGCAGAAGTTCTACGTAGAGGGAATTACAGGAGGCGCTGTAAAGGGTTAAGCTTATGGCTGCGGCAGTTCTGCCGCAGCCCTGAAATTGTATGGATATATGCAGGAGAAAGGAAAGCTTTGAGAGTATGGAACAGTTTATTGTAAATATTATCCATCGCCCGGAGATGGTGCCGGAATACGCCGAAAAGGTGACGGGACACGGACAGGCGGAAGATATCGGCCGCAAATCGCTGCTGACGGAAAGCCTTGATATTTTTAAGATACAGCAGGAGTGTGCGCATAAAAACGGCCTGAAGACGACGATCGAGATGACGTATGCCAGCCTGTTCAATGATGAGGCGGTGGAATTGGCCAAACAGCATCATGAGCAGTATGGCGATGAGATCGGCCTGACGCTTCTGGGACTGCCATGCAAAGAGTTCCGTGAAAAGTATAAGACGAAGGATTTCTGTATCTGGATGTTCTCCATGGAAGATAAAAAAGCGATCGTACAGGATGTATTCGAAAAATTCCATGAGCGTTTCGGATTTTATCCGGAGTCTACCGGTTCCTATTATATGGATGCCGGGCTGATCAATTATATCAAAGAGAAGTATCCTATGGTGAAGTGCGCGGTGGCGACGTGCTGGGAGGAAGGACCGAAAGCGTATCACACCTGCAACAATAGCTGGTACACGTTTATGGACGGCGGCCCCTGGGCGCCATGGATTCCCTCTAAGGTAAATACTCACGCGCCGGCGGCGGATGAAGCTGAGGATTCCGGGATCGTTGCGATACCGCATCTGAGCCGTGACCTGATCGCATGTTATGACGGAAACGGATCGAATTTCGGAACGCATCCCCAGAACGTGCTTCGTGGAATGATCTATGACACGGATACGTGGGAGTATCCATACATGTACAATCTGATCGACCAGTTCCGGTATCAGGCAAAATTCAATAATGGTTACGCCTACAATATGATGTTCGTGGGTCCCGGCTGGATGAATAAAATGGGCCGCTGGGAGGCGCCGTATGAGCTTCTCGTGAAATCATATGAGGATGGCTGCGCCTATTACGGCAAGCTCAAAAAAGAGGGCAGGCTGACCGATATGACCATGAGTGAGTTCGCCGATTATTACCGTCAGAAAAAAACATACACAGAGCCGGAATGTGCGCTGTGGAGAGACATTCTGTACGGAAGCAATAAACAGGTATTCTGGTACTGTGATCCGTGGATGCGCGCCTGTGTAAATATGGACCAGGGCGGGGCCATCGTGGATCTGCGGCCATACGCCGCGAAGCTGGAATGGCCGGTGGGCATCGGTACGCCGCATATTCAGGATGCCAGCTACCCGTTTCTGATCCAGGAAAAATACAGGGCCGGATATTTTACCCACTATGCAGGGGAAGGTACTGTCCGCAGCGCAAAAATCTGCCACGGCGGGGAGGAAGTCGATCTGTGCCTCTGCCGTACAAAGGCGCATTTCTCCCAGGAGGGACAAAACAGGATACTCACCCTGGATCCTGTGGAAATAGAGTTTTCTGACCTGACGGTCCGGCTCCAGACAGTCCTTACCTTTGCGGAGGGAACCGGCGCGGTCCGTATCGACCGCAGGATCCTGAGTATGAGCAATCCTGAAGCGGATGTCACCATCAATGAATACATGGTGGGCTGCTACGGCACAACGGAGTATACGGAGGATATGAGCAGCCTGACACTGCAGGCTGTAAAGGGAGACGAGAAGAAGAATCTTCCTTATGAATATAAGTGCCGGGAAATCGCTCTGGAGGGTGCGGATTCGGTGAGCTGTACGCTTCCGCCGATCCGTACCGTCGTATCCATGACATGCGAGGGAAAAGAAAAGTCGGGGTACTGCAGGGAGGGATATGCCTTCAGCCCGATGTTTACGCTGGGATACACCGGAAAATTATGTGAGAAGGAGGTCTTCACAACATGGCTCAGTCTGGAAAGGGCAAATTAAACTATCGCTGTCCATCCTGCTTTATGCGGGATCTGGACATTGATATGTTTTATGATAAGGATAAGAAGGAATATTATTGTATCCGCTGCCAGTACACCGGAACGGAGGAGGACGTCCTTGCAAAAAACCAGATGGCGCGGTTCCGCTACAAAAGTATAGGGAAGCGTTATACGGATTTTGAAGATTTCACTGCATAAGTCCGGTCTCAGGGCAGGGAATGCCTGGAGAAGTCAAAACAGAATCAACAGTGGCTAAGGCAGGCAGAAGTCAGAAAAACACTCCAGCCGGAACATACGTGAGGTACAGGATGGATAATTGGATAACAGGAATGGACGTGTCGACTCTGCTGGAGGTGGAGCGGTGCGGAGGCAGATTCTATGACCACGGTATCCCCGGAGATGCTATGGAGATTCTGCGGTCTTATGGGATGAATATGGTGCGGCTTCGGCTCTGGAATGATCCGTACAGCGAAACGGGAAAGCCATATGGCGCGGGGCAATGTGATCTTGAGACAGTGCTGGCCCTGGCCGGGAGAGCAAAGAGGGCAGGGGCCGGATGGATCCTTGACTTTCATTACAGTGATTTCTGGGCGGATCCCGGAAAACAGACGATACCGAAGGCATGGCGGGGGATGGATGCAAAGGAACTTGAGCAGGCTGTTTATGAGTATACGGCCAGGGTGCTGAAGGCCTGCCGCGAACAGGATCTCCTCCCGCAGATGGTGGCTGTGGGAAACGAGCTTTCAAACGGTCTGCTCTGGCCTTACGGAAGGGTACCGGAATATGCGAATATTGCGCGCTTTGTCAGCGCGGGCATCCGTGCCGTGCGGGAAACGGATCCGGATATCCGGGTCATGGTGCATCTGGATAACGGAGGGGACAACGGGCTTTACCGCACCTGGTTTGGCCATTATTTTGAAAATGAAGGCGAGGATTTCGACTGTATCGGGCTTTCGTATTATGCGTTCTGGCATGGCAGTCTCGAGGATTTGAGATACAATATGCATGATATTGCCGGGAGATATCAGAAGCCTTTGATCGTAGTGGAGACATCTATGGCATACACACTGAAGGATTATCAGGAGTATGAGCAGCTTTCTGATGATATGAGAAAGGGTATGGCGACGAGGCCGGAGCTGGCTGCCAGAGTCCCTTTCCCGATGACCCCGCAGGGCCAGTCGGATTTTTTGAAGGCGCTGATAAAAGTGGTCCGGGAGGTGCCGGGAGGGCTGGGACAGGGCTTTTGCTACTGGGAGCCGGCCTGGATACCGGTACCGGGAAGCGGCTGGGCTGCACCGGAGGCATGTGAATATATGAAAGAGAAAGGCCCGGGAGGAAACGAGTGGGCGAATCAGGCGCTGTTCGATTATGACGGGAACGCGCTTCCGGCGCTGGAGGTGATCCGGGATTTCGGATCCGGAAGTTTCGCGGGAAAACGATGAATCGAAAAACAGGGGATATTCCGGTATGAAGTGGCGAATCGGGAATCACAGGGATGTCCTGGCGTGAAGCGGCGCCCTGGGATATTTAGGGCAGTCAGGATGCAGAATGGAGGAAATGTATGGATACAGAGATGGGAAGACGGGGAGTTGTCTGGAACACACCGTCGGTATCGGGATTCGGGCTTAAAATGTTTGCCTGCATATCAATGCTGATCTACCATATCGGTATATCAGTGGTGGAACACGGAATGATCCATCTGGATCAGTATACGCAGCAGCAGCTTTCCCAGGCGCTCAGCGACAGCCCGGATCTGATGATGCTGGCGGGTATCGGCTCCGTGATGCAGATGATAGGCGGACTTGCGGTGCCTATTTTCGCATTTCTCCTGGTGGAAGGCTTCCGCAATACCTCCAGTTATAAGCGGTATCTGCTGTCAGTGACCGTATTTGCGCTGATCAGTGAAGTGCCGTATGACCTGGCGATGCAGCAGACGGTCTGGGATCCGTCCTCGCAAAATGCCATGCTCGGGACGGCGATCTGCCTGCTGATGCTGTATTTTCTCGATATGTTTAAAGAGAGAAGGGGCTTTATGGCATCCTGGGTGCGCTTCTGTATCGTGCTGGGCGCGGTTATCTGGACAGCGCTCTTACAGGTGAGGTTTGGCCCGACAATGGTACTGCTTACGGCAGTGTTTTACCTGTTCTATGCAAGAAATGTGCTGAAAACGGTGCTCGGTATCGTGATCAGCCTGCTCCATGTCACAGGCCCGCTGTCCTTTTACGGGATCTGGTGCTATAACGGGCAGACGAAGCATGAGAATATGAAATACGCGTTTTATGCATTTTACCCGGTGCATTTGCTGGCGCTGGGGGTGATTGTTACATTTTTTATGAAATAGGGGCAGCAGGCC
>CAYLPF010000044.1:0-8538 GCA_964385485.1 uncultured Lachnospiraceae bacterium
GCAGGAGAATACTTCCTGTTTTAAATCATGATGGATGAATCTCAGGATTATTGGAAAGGATGTCAGAGAGATGGATTATATAGTAAGAGCTGCGGCTGCGGATCAGCAGATCCGCGCATTTGCGGCAACGACCCGGGAGATGGTGGAGACGGCCCGCAGTTATCACAACACAAGCCCGGTGGCTACGGCAGCGCTGGGGCGGCTTTTGACGGCAGGCGCAATGATGGGCGCGATGATGAAGGGTGATAAGGATATCCTGACGCTTCAGATCAAGGGAAACGGGCCAATAGGCGGTATCACAGTCACAGCGGATTCCGGGGCAAATGTCAAGGGCTATGTGCAGAACCCGGAGGTGATGCTCCACGCTAACGCAAAGGGCAAGCTGGATGTGGGCGGTGCGGTCGGGTCCGGGATTTTGAATGTCATCAAGGATCTGGGAATGAAGGAACCATATGTAGGCCAGTGTGAGCTGAAGACCGGGGAGATCGGGGACGATCTGACGTATTACTTTGCGGTTTCGGAGCAGGTGCCATCGTCTGTCGGCCTGGGCGTTTTGATGGAGAAGAATAATACCGTGAAGCAGGCGGGCGGTTTCATTATTCAGTTGATGCCCTATACCTCGGATGAGGTGATCGATAAACTGGAAAAGAAGCTGGCGGATGTGACCTCTGTGACATCCATGCTGGATGCAGGCATGAGTCCGGAGCAGATCCTGGACGGGCTGTTGGGAGAGTTCGATGTGGAGATCCTGGATACGCTTCCGACACAGTACCATTGTGACTGCTCCAGAGAGCGGATCGAGCGGGCACTGATCAGTATAGGAAAGAAGGATCTGCAGGAAATGATCGATGCGGGGGAACCCATCGAGGTCAACTGTCATTTCTGCGATAAAAAATACCAGGTAACGGTAGAGGAGCTGCGGGAACTGTTGAAGAGATCCAGCCGATAAACGGTATGGAGGAGGCAGGGCATTTGGAAACTGTCAGGATGCAGGAAGAGAAGGGAGAGAAGATGAAGGACGGATTCATAAAGGCAGCCGCGGTTACGCCGGAGATCAGGGTTGCGGACTGCGTATTCAATACGGCCAGTATTTGCCGGGGGATAGATGACGCACTGGCGGAAAAAGCGAAGATCATTGTTTTTCCGGAGCTTTGCATGACCGGGTATACGTGCAATGACCTGTTCTGGCAGGATGCGCTTCTGCGTGCGGCGGGACATGGGCTGCGTCATATCCTCGCGCACACGAAGGGAAAGGACGCCCTGGTTTTTGTGGGGCTTCCATGGGAGAAGAACGGGAAGCTTTATAACGTGGCGGCAGCCATCTGCGGCGGGAAGCTGCTGGGGCTCGTGCCAAAGCGTCATATTCCGAATTACAATGAATTTTATGAGGCGCGTTACTTTACTCCGGGAAATGAGACGGTGGAGTGGGTGATCTTTGATGGGGCGCCGGTTCCTTTTGGAATGGATCAGCTTTTCTGCTGTTCAAACCCGGAGGGATTGCAGGTGGCGGCCGAGATCTGCGAGGATCTGTGGGCTCCCGATCCGCCCAGCACAGCCCATGCGCTTGCCGGGGCAAACATCATTGTGAACCTGTCGGCCAGCGATGAGGTGACGGGCAAAAATCTGTACCGGGAATCGCTGGTCGCCGGACAGTCGGCGCGGCTGCTCTGCGGATATATTTACGCCAGCGCGGGGGAAGGGGAATCTACCCAGGATCTCGTCTTTGGCGGACATAACCTGCTGGCGGAGAACGGACATATTCTGGCACAGTCCCCCCGTTTTTCCTGCGGCCTTGTCTGTGCGGAATTCGATATCAGCCGCCTTAGGGCGGAGCGGCGCAGGATGACCACCTTCGAACCGTCAGGGGCAGACAATTACGAGAAGCTCCGCTTCCATCTGGAGGATGTGGAGACGTCTCTGACGAGAAAATTTGACCCGGCGCCTTTTGTCCCGTCCGGGAAAGCAGACAGAGAAAAACGCTGCGAGGAAATCCTGACGATACAGGCGCTCGGCCTGAAAAAGAGGCTGCAGCACACCGGTTCCCGGCATACCGTTGTGGGTATTTCCGGCGGCCTGGATTCGACGCTGGCGCTGTTGGTCATGACGAAAGCCCATGATATGCTGGGACTTCCGCGAAACCAGATGACGGCTGTGACGATGCCGGGGTTTGGGACTACGGACCGGACGTACCACAATGCGTGTGAGCTGACGAGACGCCTTGGGGCGGAGCTCCTGGAGGTGGATATCCGGGATGCGGTTAATCTGCATTTCAGGGATATCGGTCAGGATCCTTCTGTGCATGACGTGACGTATGAGAACAGCCAGGCCAGAGAGCGGACACAGGTGCTGATGGATATCGCGAATAAAAAGGGCGGTATGGTGATCGGTACCGGAGATATGTCAGAGCTTGCGCTTGGATGGTCGACGTACAACGGCGATCATATGTCGATGTATGCGGTAAACTGTTCCGTGCCGAAAACACTGGTGCGCCATCTGGTGCGTTATTATGCGGACACCTGCGGCGACGCCGGTATCAGCCAGATCCTGTATGATGTGCTGGATACGCCGGTGAGCCCGGAGCTTCTTCCGCCTGAGAACGGACTGATCTCCCAGAAGACGGAGGATCTGGTAGGGCCGTATGAGCTGCACGATTTCTTCTTATATTATCTGCTCCGGTTCGGCTATTCTCCGTCAAAGATATACCGCGTGGCGAAGCTGGCGTTTGCCGGAACGTATGATGACGGGACGATCCTGAAATGGCTGAAAAAGTTTTACCGGAGATTTTTCTCGCAGCAGTTCAAACGTTCCTGTATCCCGGACGGCCCGAAGGTGGGAAGCGTTGCGCTGTCGCCAAGGGGAGACCTGCGGATGCCGAGCGACGCGTGTGTGCGGATCTGGATGGATGAGCTGGAGACGCTGGAATGAAGTGAAAACCGATAAATTCGGGTGTTGACAAAAGTGCCGGAAATGGTATACTGAAAAAAGCAATTGATTTATCATACAGAGAACACGTTGACGAGACGAGTAAAATGCGGAAGCATCCAGAGAAGGGGCGGCTGCTGGAAAGCCCCTATGCGGAACCATTTGAAAACTACCTCGAAGTGGCCCCAATCCGGCCCGGTGACTCCGTTACAGTCAGATGAGTGGTTTTGCAGATGCAGATTGCGGCGGGAGAGCGGCGGTCTGTAAAACAAGCAGGGTGGAACCGCGAGTAATGAATATTACCCGTCCCATGCAGTCTTATTTGGGCTGTGTGGGGCGGGTTCCGTTTTCAGAAAGGAGATTTGAATGATGAAGGAAAAACTGAAAACAATTTTTTTGAGCAGCTGGACGGCCAGTGAGAAATGCCTGCTTCTGGCGGACGTACTGCTTCTGGGCGTTCTGCTTGGATGGCTGACATCCCCGATCCGGGACGGAATTCATCTGTGCAGCGGCAACAAGTGGGATTTCAGCCGCAGAGATTATTGGGAAGAAGAGGAAATGGAAGAGGAGGAATAAAAAATGATCATTACATTGAAGGATGGCTCTAAAAAAGAGTACGCACAGCCGATGTCTGTGATCGATATTGCGGCAGACATCAGCGAGGGACTGGCGCGGGTGGCTACCGCAGGGGAGCTGAATGGGGAGGTCGTGGATCTTCGTACGGTGGTAAGCGAAGACTGCAAACTGAATATTCTGACCTTTGACAGTCCGGAGGGCGCCGGGGCATTCCGCCATACTACTTCGCACATTATGGCGCAGGCGATCAAGCGTCTTTACCCGAATGTGAAGCTGGCGATCGGGCCGTCCATCGCGGAGGGTTTCTACTATGATGTGGACAGCGAGACTCCGCTTACGGCAGAGGATCTTGAGAAGATCGAAGCGGAAATGAAGAAGATCGTGAAGGAAGCCCTTCCGATCACCCGTTTTACAAAGCCGAGGGACGAAGCGATTGCATATTTTAAGGAAAAAGATGAGCCGTACAAGGTAGAATTGATCGAGGATCTTCCGGAGGATGCCGAGATCAGCTTTTATCAGCAGGGTGAGTTCGTGGATCTCTGTGCAGGCCCTCACCTTATGACGACAAAGCCGGTGAAGGCCTTCAAGCTGACGAGCCTTGCGGGCGCGTACTGGAGAGGCAGCGAGAAGAACAAGATGCTGACCAGGATTTATGGTACTTCTTACACGAAGAAGGCAGATCTGGATGCCTATATTACGCGCATGGAAGAGGCAAAGAAACGTGACCACAGAAAGCTGGGCAAACAGCTCGGGCTGTTCATGCTGTGCGATGAGGGACCTGGATTCCCGTTCTTCCTTCCGAAGGGTATGATTTTGAAAAATACGCTGCTGGATTACTGGCGTGAGATCCATACAAAGGCCGGCTATGTGGAGATCTCCACTCCGATCATGCTGAACCGCCAGCTCTGGGAGACTTCAGGACATTGGGAGCATTACAGGGAAAATATGTATACGACAGTGATCGATGGTACGGATTTTGCCATCAAGCCGATGAACTGTCCGGGCGGAATTCTTGTATACCAGTCAGAACCGCGTTCTTACCGCGACCTGCCGCTGCGCATGGGGGAGATCGGCCTTGTACACCGCCATGAAAAGTCAGGACAGCTTCACGGGCTGATGCGTGTACGCTGTTTTAATCAGGACGATGCGCATATCTTTATGACGCCGGATCAGATCCGCGATGAGATCAAAGGCGTGGTAAAGCTGATCGACGAGATATATCAGTTGTTCGGATTCAAATACCATGTAGAGCTTTCCACCCGTCCGGAGGACTCCATGGGAAGCGATGAGGACTGGGAGATGGCAACAGACGGCCTTCGGAGCGCACTGGATGATCTGGGACTGGATTACGTGGTAAATGAGGGGGACGGCGCGTTCTACGGTCCGAAGATCGACTTCCATCTGGAGGATTCCATTGGAAGGACATGGCAGTGCGGAACCATTCAGCTCGACTTCCAGCTTCCGCTGCGTTTCAACTGTGAATACATCGGTGCAGACGGCGAAAAGCACCGCCCGATCATGATCCACCGCGTGGCCTTCGGTTCTATTGAGCGTTTTATCGGTATCCTGATCGAGCACTTCGCGGGAGCATTCCCGACATGGCTGTCACCGGAGCAGGTGCGTGTGCTTCCGATCTCCGACAAATATCTGGATTACGCGGATAAAGTAAATGAGCAGCTGAAAGAGGCAGGTATCCGTACCAGCGTTGATACAAGGGCGGAGAAGATCGGGTACAAGATCCGTGAGGCGCGTCTCGCCAAGGTACCTTATATGCTGGTAGTCGGTGCAAAGGAAGAGGAACAGGGGCTTGTTTCTGTCAGAAGCCGTTTTGCGGGCGATGAAGGGCAGAAGGAGCTGGATGCGTTTATCGCTTCTGTCAAAGAGGAGATAAAGACGAGAACTGCAAGGGAAGTTACCGTGCAGGAAGAGAATAAATAAAAAGAGACAACAAACGACCGTCACTCTGCCAAGTGACGGTCGTTTGTTGCGCAGAGCCGCGAAAGGAATATTGCTGCAGAAGCAGCACGCGGCTCGCCGTCTTTTTGCCAGGCAGCAAATCTTCAGGTTTTCTAAAACATATTATTTTCACATTTTCACCACATTCTGAACACAAAATAATCAAAAACTGGTCACAATACGGCGCTAGAATCCTTAATGAAATATTAAGAAGGATGTCTGCAAAAGCAGTCGAAATGAAAGGAGTAAATGTATTATGAAGCGCAAGGATGGTTGGAACAGAAGGATGGGTGCAGGGATGGCTGCCGCTCTTATGGCTGCGGCGCTGATTGGTACGTCGCCGGTATATGCGGCAGGTGAGACGGGGATCGATATGAGTACGGATTATCCGGGGATTACCGTAAAAGCCGGTGAGACTGTCAGCTTTCCGCTTGATTTTGTAAGTCTTGACGGGGAGAGCTGCGACATTGCCCTGACAGCGGAGGAACTGCCGGAGAACTGGACCGGATATTTTAAGGGAGGAAATAACCAGATCACGAAGGTTCATGTAAACGCGGATGAAACGTCCGATTCCGACAGCCTGGCGAATTTCAGCCTGACGGTTCCGGCTGAGGCGGAAGAGGGAGTATATACAATAGGATTAAAAGCCGACGGAGGCGCAGGCAATACGGATACGCTGGAACTGGAGGTCACAGTCAGCGAGGAAGAGGCAGGGGAGAGCAATTTTACCTCCGAATATCCGGAACAGCAGGGAGCCGCCGGTACATCTTTCAGCTTTGATACGACGATCGTAAATAACCGCGGGACGAACCAGTCCTACAGCCTGTCGGCTCAGGCGCCGGAGGGATGGCAGGTGACCTTCACACCGTCGGGCGAATCCGCAAATGTGGCCAGCCTTGCAGTGGACGCCGGAAGCAGCCAGGGACTGACGGTAGCCGTGATACCGCCGGAGAACGTTGAGAAGGGTGATTATACGATCCCATGTACCGCGATTTCGGCGAATGACACGCTGACAGCGGAGCTGACAGTCAGCATCACAGGTAATTACGGCGTTACGCTTTCCACGCCGGACGGGCTGCTGAGCCTGGACGCATATGAGAACAAAGAGTCTGCCGTGACGCTCAGCATCACGAATACGGGGAATGTCGATCTGACCAACCTGAACCTTTCTTCTTCCGCGCCTACGGACTGGGAGGTGCGTTTTGAGGAATCTACGATCGATACGCTGGAAGCAGGAGCGACAAAGGAAGTGACTGCATATGTGAAGCCGTGTGAGAATGCGATAACCGGAGATTATGTGACTTCCATCAGCATCAGCAACAGCGAGGCTTCCTCACAGGCGGATTTCCGGGTATCTGTGAAGACCTCCACTACATGGGGAATTGTGGCTGTGGCAGTGATCGTGGTACTGGTAGCTGGACTTGGTTATATCTTTAAAAAGTACGGGAGACGGTAAGTATGGCAGAAAAAAACAAAAATGTAATTGAGACAAAGCATCTGACCAAGCGGTACGGCTCCAAGACGGCGGTCAATGATCTGAGTCTCTCCATCCGCAGGGGCGAGGTGTTCGGCCTGCTGGGACCCAACGGCGCGGGCAAGACTACCACGATCCTGATGCTTCTGGGCCTTACGGAGCCGACAGCGGGGAATGCATTGATCGAAGGGATGAACTGTACAAGAAATCCGCTTGAGGTCAAATCTATCGTGGGATACCTGCCGGATAATGTGGGATTTTATCAGGATATGACCGGAAGACAGAACCTGCGCTTTACCGGACGCCTGAACGGCCTTTCCGGGCCTGAGCTGGAGGAGAGGATCGACCGTCTGCTTGAACGGGTAGGGATGACAGAAGCAGCCGACAGAAAAGCGGGTACATATTCCAAGGGTATGAGACAGAGGCTTGGGATCGCGGATGTCCTGATGAAGAACCCGGCGATCATCATTATGGATGAACCGACCCTGGGCATTGACCCGGAAGGAATGCGTGAGCTGCTGGAACTGATCCGGACGCTGGCGGAGGAAGACGGCAGGACGATCCTGATATCCTCCCATCAGCTTCACCAGATACAGCAGGTCTGCGACAGAGTAGGTATTTTTGTGGAAGGCAGCCTGATCGCCTGCGGTACTCTGCCTGAACTGGAGGAACAGATCAGGAAGGATGGAAATTATCTGCTGGAACTGAAAGTATCGCCCTGTGATGACCGGATACTGGGAATGTTGTATCAGCGGGAAGGCGTGCAGAAGATCGAGAAGCAGGGAGATACCTTCCTGGTGGACGCAACCTGCGATCTTCGGGCTGAGATGACAAAATTCCTGGGCGAGAATGGATATACCATCCTCCATCTGCATCAGCGTGGCGGCGACCTGGACGAAATCTATAGACGTTATTTTGAAAAGGCGGGACAAAGTGATGAAAGAAATGAGTTTGAAAAAAAGAAAAAGCATGGATGGAAACACAGAGAATAAAACATACGTAAGAGGGATGACCGGATTAAAGGCGCTTTATCGCAAAGAGTTTGCGGATCATTTAAAAAGCAAGCGTTTTCTGATCCTTCTGATACTGATTGGAAGCACCAGCTTTGCCAGCCTGTACGGTGCGGTCTCCGGCCTTGCGGATGCATCAGACAGCAATTTCCTGTTCCTGAAGCTTTATACTGCCAGCGGCAGCTCGATACCATCCTTCATGTCCTTCATTGCCCTGCTGGGGCCGATCATCGGACTGGCGCTTGGTTTTGACGCGGTAAACAGTGAGCGTGCCGGGGGCACGCTGAACCGGCTCGTAGCGCAGCCGATCTACCGGGATTCGATCATTATCGGAAAGTTCCTTGCCGGGACGGCCGTTATTGCTGCGATCATCTATTCCATGGGGATCGCGCTTGGAGCGCTTGGGATCCTGGCTACAGGGATTAAACCCTCCGGGGAGGAAGTATTGCGTGTGCTGATCTTCCTGACATTCACCGTGATCTATGTCGCATTCTGGCTTGCGCTTGCGATCCTGTTTTCCGTAGTGTGCCGCCACTCTGCGACCTCGGCGCTGGCGACTATTGCGCTCTGGATCTTCTTCGCGATCTTTATGAGCCTTGT